>JBLMXA010000786.1:0-10279 GCA_050257515.1 Acidobacteriota bacterium
CTCCTCGGCGAAGATCTCGAGATGAAAGCGCGTGTCGACGCGGTCGTCGAAGTCCGGGGCCGGACTGTCTTCGTCGGGGTGCAGCGAGATCATCGCGTGCCAGCGGGTGACGAGCGGGGGCGCGAGCCCACGCTCGGCCAGCCAGCCCGCCGCGGCGACCGCGCCACCGTTCGACATCGACGCGCGGCTGCTCGCGAGCGCCTCGAATTTCGATCTTGTCAGGGGACCCATGACCCGCTCACCTTCGTCGAAACTCGTATTCGACACCACCGGTGCGGTGCAAAAATTTCGTACGTGTGACCACGCGTGTACCAAACCGTGCTCTGCTGCCACAGTCGCGCGAGCGATGAGAGAATGGATCGAGTGTCCGCGCGCGACCCGAAGGTTCACGTCCTGGTCATTCGATCTTGGATCGAGGATCTGCGGCCGATCCGTCAAGCGCTCGCGGCCGCCGGCATCCGTGCCGACCTGACGACCGCCGACTTCGAGGCGTCGCTCAACGCGGCGCTCACGCGCGGCGGCTACGCGGTCGCGATCTACGATCCGCGGACGCCGGGGCTGTCGCGCGAGACGGTGCTCGCGTGCTTTCGCGCGAACAAGCGCGACATCCCGCTGATCGTGCTGGAGGACATCGCATCGCTCGCCGAGCGCGTGGTCGCGGCGCTCGCATCGCACGTCAACTAGCGGGCACGTCCCGTGCACGGTGTAACCCGCATGGACCGGCTGCGCGCGCTCGTGGCAGAGGACGATCCCGAGACGATCGAGCTGGTCTCCGAGATCGTGGATCAGTTCGGCGCTGACGTCACGCGCGCGCCGACCGGACAGGAGCTGCTCACGCGCGTCTGCGACGACGCGCCGTACGACTTCATCGTCGCCGACGTCGCGATGCCGTGGTTGCTCGCGGTGCAGATCGTGCGCGTGCCGGTCGTCGTGATGACCGCGCTGCGCGAACCGAAGATCGCCGACCAGGTCTACGCGCTCGGCGAGCACGCGACGCTGCTGTTCAAGCCGTTCACGTTCGAGGAGCTCGTGTCGGCGCTGCAGACGTGCGTGCGCGACGTGGAGGACCGCCGGCTCGACGACCTGACCGCGCACTGAGCTCGCGCCAGCGCCAGCAGCCGACGAGGTGATCGTTGACGGGGACACCCCACTCGCGGTCGTGATAGCTCCACATGTTCTCGCGGGCGGCCCACGCGCAACGCTTCACGTCACCGAGCTACCACGACGCGACGGCGCCCGTCACGCCGGCGGCGTCGATCCCACCGGGTTTCGGCAGCACGCGGTCGACGAGCGCGAGCGCGCGCTGGGTCAGCGACGGCGCGATCGCGGCAAGCCGGGTGGCGAGGTGCGCGTGCGCCGACAGGATCAGCTCGAGATCGCCATGGCACATCGCCTCGACGATGCGGCGCGCGGTGCGCTCGGCCTGCAGCGCGGTGAGCGGCGTCGTGTCGGCGGCGGCGAACCACTTGAGCTCGTCGCGGAACTGGCCCTTGAAGATCGCGTGCATGACGCCGCCGGTGCGCACGAGCCCCGGGATCACGGTGGTCACCGCGATGCCGTCCTTCGCGAGCTCCGCACGCATGCCCTGCGACAGGCCGACGAGCGCGAACTTGCTCGCGGTGTACGGCAACAGGTGCGGCATCGCGATCTTGCCGCCGAGTGACGCGATGTTGACGATGCGGCCCTCGCCGCGCTCGAGCATCTCGGGCAGCACCGCCATCATCAGGTGGAGAGGCGCCCAGAAGTGCGTGGCCATCGCCTGCTCGTAATCGTCGACGGTCATCACCTTCATCGGGCCGACCTGGATCACGCCGGCGTTGTTGACGAGCACGTCGACGAGCCCGAGCTGCTGGTGCACGTCGGCGACGAGCCGCGCGAGCTGGCCGCGATCGGTGACGTCGCAGGGCAGGGCGACCACCCTGGCGCCACGCGCGAGCAGCTCCGTGCGCGCGGTCGCGAGCTCGTCGGGATCGCGCGCGCAGATCGCGACCTTCGCGCCGCGCGACGCGAGCTCGCGCGCGAGCACGAGGCCGAGCCCGCGCGAACCGCCGGTGACGAGCGCGACGCGGTCGTGGAGATCGTAGGCGGTGTAGCGACGGATCAGCGACCGCGCGAGCAGCGCACCGCCGACCGCCGCGCCCGTCACGGCGAGAGCTCGAGTGTTCATGCTCTGAGTCTGCCGCGCGGGTCAGCGAGCGACGAGGCGGGAGATCTCGGAGGGCGGGCGTTGCTCGAGGGAGAGCTCGGTGAGCCACAGCGCGCCATCCGCTCCCGCGCTGATCAGGCGATCGGTGCCGGGCTGGAAGGCGACCGCGGTCACCGCCTCGGTGTGGCGGTTCAGCCGTGCGAGCTCGCGCAGCGTCCGCGCGTCCCACACCGCGGCCGTCCGGTCGGCGCTCGCGGTGACGATGCGCTCGCCGTCGCGCGAGAATGCGAGCGAGACGATGTTGTTGTTGTGCGCCAGCGTCTCGCCGACCTGCGAGCCGTCCGCGAGCGCGAACACGTGCAACCGGCGGTCGTCGCCCGTCGCGGCGAGCCTGCGCCCCGCGGGATCGAACGCGACCGCGTTGATCGCGCCGGCCAGCGGACCGAGCGTGCGCACGAGCTGGCCGGTCGCGGCATCCCACAGCCGGATCGTCCTGTCGTCGCTGCTGGTCGCGAGCAGCTTGCCATCGGCGGAGAACGCGAGACCCCACACGCCCGCGGTGTGGCCGGTCAGCCGCCGCACGACGCTGCCGTCGGCGGCGAGCACGCGGACGACGCCATCGCCGCCGCCGAGCACGAGCTGGCTGCCGTCGGGCGAGAACCGCGCGGCCGTCACGCCCTGCGGCGAGCCCTCGAGCGCGTGCGGCGTCGCGTCGCCGAGCGTCCACGCGAACGCGGCGCCGCTCGTCGCGCCGGTGACGACACGCGTGCCGTCCGGCGAGATCGCGACCGCGTTGAGCCCGCCGTGGCCGCCGCCGAGCGCGGCGAGCTGCTTGCCGTCGCCGGAAGTGGAGCCGGGCGGGCTCTGCCCGACCGGCGGGATCGCATAGACGCGCGCGACCCCGTCGTCGCCCGCGGTCGCGATGCGATCGCCCGCGCGATCGATCGAGGCGGTGTCGAACGGCACGCTGGCGCGCACGATCAGGCGGTCGCGATGCGGCACGGTCCACAGCCGTGCGGTGTGGTCGAAGCTGCCGCTGACGACGTGTGCGCCGGTCGCGTCGAAGTCGGCGGTCCACGTCTCGTCGGTGTGGGCGTCGAGCGCGACGAGCGCCGCGCCGGACTCGCCGTCCCACAGGCGCACCGAGCCATCGGAGCTCGCGCTCGCGAGCTGGTAACCGGCATCGTCGAACGCGACCGAGAACACGAGCCCCTCGTGGCCGGCGAGCACGACCGGCGGCGCGTCGTGCGCGACGGACCACAAGCGCAGCGTGGTGTCGTCGCTCGCCGACGCGAGCCGCGTGCCGTCGCCGGAGAACGCGAGCGCGCGGATCGGCTTGGCGTGGCCGTGCAGCGCGCGCGGGGGCTGGTCGCCATCGGTCGGCCACAGCTTGACGACACCATCGTCGCCGCCGCTCGCGAGCTGCGCGCCATCGGCGGTGAGCGCGATCGCCTGCACCTGCTCGGGGCCGTGGACGAGGTCGCGCGCGGGCGCGGCCTTGCGCACGACCTGCAGGTGACCGTCGGCGCTCGACGCCGCCCACGTCTCGCCGTCGGCGCTGATCGCGACCGCGGTGACCGGCACCTGGAACGGCGACGAGGCCTCGTGCTTGACGCCGTCGGCGGTCAGCACGTGCACGCTCCCGGTGATGTCGCCGACGACGACGCGGCGGCCGCCCTCGGCGATCGCGACGGCGGTCGGCCGGATCGGCGGCGTCATCGGCCATCGCGTCACGACCTCGAGGTCGTTCGTGCGGCGCACCGCGACCTCGTCCTTCCACGCGGTGACGACGAGCGCGCGATCGCGCGTGCGCGCGAGCCGCTGCGGGCCGTTCGCGTCGAGCTTCGCGAGCTGCGTGCCGGTCGCCGCGTCCCACAGCGCGACGAGCTTGTCGTCGGACGCGGTGACGACGCGCGTGCCGTCCTGCGAGTACACCGCGGTGCGCACCGTGCCGCCCAAACCGCGCAGCGTCGGGCCGCGGCTGTCGACGCCGGTCATCGCGCGCGACAGCATGAAGCGCAGCGCGGGATCGTTGCCGCCGGCGGCGTAGGCGCGCGCGAGCGGCTGTGCGGCGCGCAACGGGTGGCCGTCGAGCAGCTCGCGCCGGCCCTGCTCCTCGAGCAGCTCGATCGACTTCGCGGTCGCGTCGGCCGCGCTCGCGCGCGCGCGCATGCCGAACACGTAGAGCACGACCGCGGCGCCGGACAGCACCGCGAACGCGCCGGCGAGCAGCACGCGGCGGCGGCGGATCCCGCGCGCCTGCTCGCGCAGGCACGCGGCGCCGAACGCCTCCTCGAGCTCCGAGAGCCGCCCCTTGTAGCGGGTGCGCCACAGCCGGTACTCGACGAGCACGTCCCCGGTCCACAGCAGGCCGCGCTGGCGAGCTCGCGCCTCCCACTGCCGCGCGCTCGCGCGCAGCTGATCGCGCATGCGCGCGTGCTCCGCATCCTCGCGCCGCCACGTGACGAGCCGAGGCCACGATTCGAGCAGCGCCTCGTGCGTGACCTCGACGGTGATGCCGCCGCTCGACTCGCCGGTGACCGCGAGGCGGGCGTTGACCAGGCTCTCGATCACGCGCTGGGCCTGCGCGTTCGCGCCGAGCAGCTCGAGCAGCTCGGCCTTCGAGATCACCGCGCGCGTGCCGTCGGCGGTGACGAGGTGGCGGAACGCCTCGCGCACGAGCTCGCGCTCCTCCGCCGGCATCGCCGTGATCACCTCCTCGGCGTGCTGCGCGAGCGCGCCGCCGACGCCGCCGATCGACTTGTACACCTTGCGGCGCAGCTTCTTGAACTGGCGATCGCGCAGCTCCCACAGCCGCGCCGCGGTGAACGACAGCAGCGCGAGCGCGCTCGGGTTGTCGGCGACCGCGTTGACCATCTCGTCGACGAGCGCCTCGTCCTCGAAGTCGTAGCCCATGCGGCGCGCCGGCTCGACGAGGATCCGGCGCAGGTCGGCGGGCGATGGCGTGCCGAGCAGGTGGATGCCGCTGGTCAGCCGGTCGCCGAGGCCGGGCAGGCGCTGCAGGCGCATCAGGAAGTCGTCGCGCATCGTCATCACGATCCGCACGCGCTCGCTGTCGCGGACGCCGGCGCACACCTGCGCGAACACCGCGCGCTCGGCGTCGTCGCGGCACAGCGTGACGAGCTCCTCGGATTGATCGACGTAGATGACGAGCGTCTCGTCGCGGCGGCGCGCCTCGCGCTCGAGCCAGGCGCGGATCGCGGCGGGCTTGCTGCGATCCTCCGCGGGCAGCGGCGTCAGCTCGAGCGGCGCGAGGCGCTCGAACAACGTCGCGATCGGCGTCGCGCCCGGGCGCATGACCACGGTGCGCCAGTCCTTCGGCAACAGCGGCACGACGCCGGCCTGCACGAACGAGCTCTTGCCGGCGCCCGACGGGCCGACCACCGCGGCGAACGCGCGCGCGCGCAGGTGGTTCGCGAGGTTCTCGGACTCGCGCTCGCGGCCGAAGAACAGCTCGCTGTCGTCGATCGCGAACGACGCGAGGCCGCGATACGGGAGCTTCTTGTCCTCGTCGTCGGCGCGGCTCGAGCCGGTGTCGCCGGCGATGTGGTCGAGCCAGCTCGCGAGGTCCGGATCCTGGCGCTCGAAGCCGTACGGATGGGCGACGAGCCGCGCGCCGTAGCGGCCGGGGCCGGCGACGAGGAACAGCTCGGGATCGGCGGCGGCGGTCGGCGCGATCGCCTTCGCCAGCGGCCACAGCGACACGACGGGAGCATGGTTGCGGTCGAGCACGAGCGGCTCGCCGTCGCGCACCGGCGCGCCGTCGGACGCGGCGCCGGCGTCGAGCAGCTGCCTGGGCCGCCGGCGCGCGCCGCTCCACTTCTCGCAGCCGCGCTCGCCACGCACGGCGAGGTCGTACTCGAACACGTCGGCGATCGAGGCGAGCACCTGGCCGACCCCGTCGACGAGCTCCACGAGCGGACGGTCCTTGGGGCGGGCGAGCTCGGCGCGCAGCGCGTCGATCGCCGCCGCGCCCTCGCGCGGGTGACACAGATCGACGAGCTCGGGGAGCGGGAACGCGTCGCGGATGCGCGCGAACGGCTTCGTCACCGCCGCGGCGAGATCGAGCCAGCCGGCGCCGTCGAGCCCGCCGCGGACGAGCCGGCGCACGACGCCGCGCACCTCCTCGCTCGTGTCGGGCTTGCCGAGCCGGCACCACGACGCGAACGCGAGCACGCCGAGGTACTGCGCGACGACGTCGAGCACCGCGACGTAGCGCACCTGCGCGTCCTCGGCGCGCGTCGAGGCCTCGGCCGCGGCGACGGTCTCGGCGAGCGGTTGCGGCGCGCGCGCGAGCACGCCGGCGACCAGATCCGACGGTGGCCGCGGCAGCTGCTGGAAGGCCTCGACCTTGCAGGCGCCCTCCACCGCGCGCGACAGCGCGAGCGCGTCGGGGAAGCGATCCTTGGCCTTCTTCGCGACCGCCCTCGCGAGCACGTCGTGGACCGCGGCCGGCACGCTGGGGCCGAGCGCCGGCAGTGGCCCGAGGTGCGCGCGCGCGATGTCGGTCAGCTTGTCGCCGCCGTACGGCTGCCGCCCGGTCAGGCACTCGAACGCGAGGATGCCGAGCGCGTAGATGTCGCAAGGCGGCCCGGCCGCGTGCGGGCGCAGCCACAGCTCGGGCGCCATGTACGGCGGCGAGCCGAGGTACGCGCCGCGGCTCGTCAGATCCGTGCGGTCGCGCGGCGTCGCCTGGATCTGCGCGAGCCGCGGGCCGAGCAGCGCCTCGAGCTCGTGGTCGAAGCGGTCGGCCTTGCCGTCGGCGGCGTCGAGCAGGCGATCGACGCGCGCCTCGACGTGATCGAGCTCCGGCCCGCCCTCGGCGGTGTAGAGGCGCGCGATGCCGAAGTCGAGCAGCTTCGGCAGCAGCACGCCGGCGCGCGCGACGACCATGACGTTCGCCGGCTTGAGGTCGCGGTGGACGATGCCTTGCTCGTGCGCGACCTGGACGACCTGGCAGATCGCCTGGAACAGCGGCACGAACCGCTGCACCGGCAACGGGCCCTGCGCCTTCAGCAGCTCGGCGAGCGAGATGCCGCGGACGAGCTCCATCGCGATCCACTGCAGGCCGTCCTGCTCGATGCCGAACGCGTAGATGTGCGCGGCGAACGGATGATCGAGCTGCGACGCGAGCTGCGCCTCGCGGATGAAGCGCTCGCGGGCGGTGCCGACCACCTGACTCGACAGCACCTTGATGACAGCGTCGCGCCCGAGATTGGCCTGACGGGCGCGAAACACCTCGCCGAAACCACCTGCGGCAACGCGGTCTAACACCTCGAACTCGCCGAGCCGGCGGCCGCTGAGCGCGAGGGTCTCGGCCATTTTTCGCTATTTAACTACAACCGCGTGGCGGACGGCCGCCTACATGTCGCCCGATGGCGGAAACTTCTCACGTCGACGAATAACAGCGGCTCACGTTACTTTGACGGTGGGGGATTCCATGAAGAGAACCCAGGTCCAAAAACAGCTGAAGGTACGACGCAAGGAGATCAAGACACTCCAGGCGCCGCAGCTTCAATCGGTGACCGGCGGCAAAGGCAGCTGGGGCGGAGGCACGTTTGGCGGAGGCGGCAGCTACAGTAACGGCGGTGGCGGAAGCTCCAAGTACTGCGGCACCTGGTAGTCACTCCGTCAGCCTGATCCCGTAGTTCTCGAGAATCACCCCCGTCAGCGCGTCGAGCTTCGCCCTCGCAGCGAGGTAGTCCACGACCGCCAGCGCGCGTCTGAGCTTTGCCTGCTGCAGCTCGGTCTGGCGCAACAGCACGTCGAAGTTCGTCGACTTGCGGTCCTCGAACCGGTGCTGCTCGGCCTCGACGTTCTGCGCGGCGAGCTCGACCGCCTTGTCGCCGAGCTCGATGCTGAGCCCGGCCGCGCGTGTCAGCTGGACCGTGCGGGCGGTGTCGGCGGCGACCGCGGCGCGCGCGTCGCGCAGGTCGACCTTCGCCTTGTAGAGGCGGGCCCGCGCGGCGCGGTCCTGGCCGTGCTCGTCGTTGCGCCCGATCGCGTAGCTCGACGTCACGCTGACGCCGACCTGGTAGCCGTCGGCCTTCTGCAAGCTGCCCAGCGAGCTCGACAGCGTGGGGCCCAGGCCGAGCGGGCCCGCGCTCGCGCCGAGATCGAGCTGCGGCAGCAGCGTGTCGTGCGCGGCGGCGGCGCGCGCGGCCTCGGCGGTCTCGGTCGCCTCGGCCGCGACGATCGTCGGGTTGTGCGCGAGCGCCTTGGCGACGAGGTCGCGGAGGTCGAGCTCGACCGGCTTGACCTGCGGCAGCGGTGCGGTCTCGACCTCGATCGCGTCGGCGCCGATCTCCATGCCCGCGATCCGCCGCAGCGCGAGCGAGCGGTCGGTGACGTCGAGCTCGGCGGCGAGCACGTCCTGCTTGCGCACCGCGATCACCTGCTCGACCGCGAGCAGCTCGCTGCGCGGGAACTTGCCGATCTTGATCGACGCCTCGGTGAACGCGCGCTGGCTCTCCGCGGTCGCGAGGCTCGCCTTGCGGATCTCGAGCTCGGCATGAGCGAGCGCGACCCGCCAGTACGCCTCGACGATCGAGCGCACGAGCTCGCGCGCGCGCAGCTCGCGATCGAGCGCGGCGGCATCGCGGCGTGCCTCGGCCTCGTGACGCGGGGCACGCGCGACCGCCAGGCCGAAGCCGCGGAGCAGCGGCTGCACGAGCGAGACCTGCAGCGCGCTCGTCACGCCGCTCGGGTAGGGGATGCCGTTGAACACCGCGCCCATGCCGACCTTGGTGGCCGATCCCGTGACGTGCAGCGAGCCGCCGGTCGGCAGGTTGCGGCCGACGTCGATCGTGCCGGTCGACACGTCCTCGCTGTCGCCGGGCACGCTGAAGCGCAGGAAGCTGCCGCTCGCGGTGACGCGGAAGTCCTCGATGCCCTCCGCGCGCTGGAGGTTGCCCCGCGCGACCTCGACGTCGAGGGCGGCGCGCTCGAGCTCGGGCGCGGTGCGGACGGCGACGGCGAGCACGTCCTCGAGCGACATCGGCTTGGGCGGGTCGGCCTGCGCGCGCACGCCGAGCGAGGCGACGGCTACCACCACGCAGCTCCATCTCATGCGCGCGATCGTATCAAGTCTCTACGTGCGTCGAGGAGTTCCTCGCAGCACGCGGCCGTCCTCGCTCTCCTCGACGGGGAGCTCGTCGACGACGAGATCGGCGATGATCTCGTCGACGTGGACGACCGGGCCCTGGCCGTCGACGATCTCGCCGAACAGCGCGGTCATCGCGGCGCGCTCGGCGAGCTCGCTGCCGCGATCGATCGAGTCGCAGATCGTGTCGTCGTTCGGCGCCTGGCCGAACACGCTGATCGCGCCATCGCCGACGTCCTGCTGCAGCTCGAGCGCCGCGCGTGCCGCGTCGAGCGCGCCCTCCTTGCCGGGCTCGTGCGCGGCGAACACCGCGGAGCCGTCGTCGAACACGTGGAGGTCCATGCGGTGGCGCTCGGCGATCTTCGCGAGCTCGCCATCGCGATCCTTGGGCTCGTTGCCGGCGGAGACCAGCGCGTTGAACATGACGAACGCGCTCGGTGCGGGGCGCGGTGCCGAGCCCTGCGCGGGGCGCGCGCGGACGAGCGAGTCGGTCGCCGGCGGCGGCGCGCCGAACCGGCGCCGAGGCCCCTCGGGGATCGGCGGCAGCGCGAGCAGCCGCGACACGACGGCGCCGCCGTCCGCGGGCCGGACCGCGATGTCCTTGCTCAGCATCTCGTGGACGAGCGCGCACAGCTCGTCGGGCGCCTCGGGGACGAGCGACTCGAGCGGCGGCGGCTCGCCGAGCAGGACCTTCGCGCGGATCGCGGATGGTGTCGCGCCGGCGAACGGCGTGCGCCCGGCCAGCGACTCGAACAGCACGCAGCCGAGCGACCACACGTCGGTCGCCGGACCGATGTGGATCGAGCCGCGCGCCTGCTCGGGCGACATGTACGAAGGCGTACCGACGAGCACGCCGGTCTTCGTCAGCACGCCGGCCTCGTTCGCGAGCCGCGCGATGCCGAAGTCGACGAGCTTGACGCGATCGGGCTCGCCGCCGGCGAGGATGATGTTGTTCGGCTTGATGTCGCGGTGGACCGCGCCGATCGAGTGCGCCGCGTCGAGCGCGCGCG
>JBLMXA010000787.1:0-4253 GCA_050257515.1 Acidobacteriota bacterium
TCATGCGGATCGGCGTCGCGCTCGGCGCGAACCCCCACACGTTCGCCGGGCTGTCCGGGATGGGCGATCTGGTGCTCACGTGCTCGGGCGACGCGCCGGTTGCGCGACGCGTCGCCCGAGCACGTGAGCACGAGATCGCCCATCCCGGACAGCCCGGCGAACGTGTGGGGGTTCGCGCCGAGCGCGACGCCGATCCGCATGATCTCGGCGAGCCCGCGCGTCATCAGCGCGACGCGCGTGTTCGAGCCGAAGCCGAGGCCATCGGACACGCCGGCGCCGATCGCGATCACGTTCTTGAGCGCCCCGCCGACGAGCACGCCGATCACGTCGTCGGTCGTGTAGATGCGGAAGTGGAGCGTGCGCAGCGCCTCCTGCGCGGCGACGCAGGTGTCGGCGTCGCGCCCGGCGAGCACGATCGCGGCGGGCAGCCCCGCGGCGATCTCGGCCGCGAACGTCGGCCCCGACAGGTACGTCGCGCGGTTCGCGATCCGCGCGGGGAAGATCTCGGCGTACACGCGATCGATCGTGTAGTGCGTGCCGTCCTCGAGGCCCTTGCTCGCGTTGATCACGATCGCGTCGGGATCCATCGCCGCGGCGGCGCGGCCGAGCACGTCGCGGATGCCGTGCGACGGCGTGACGCCGACGACGAACTGGGCGCCGCGCACGGCGTCCTCGAGATCGTGCATCATCGTCACCTGCTCGGGCAGGTCGTAGCCGGGCAGGTACGAGCTCGTCCGCGACTCCTGCATGCGGGTGACGACGTCGCGGTTGCGCGCCCACATCCGCACGCGATGGCCGGCGCGGCCGAATAGCATCGCCAGGCACGTGCCGTAGCTTCCGGCACCGACGACTGCGATCTCGCTCATCTCGGCGCGAGACCGTATCATGTAAGATGCCGATTGGTGAGGAGGACGGTCGTCGTCCTAGCCCGCCGGCGGCATCTGCGCGAGCGCTTCGGTCGCGAGCACGACGCGGTTGCGGCCCGCCCGCTTCGCCGCGTAGAGCGCGGTGTCGGCCGCCCGGACGAGCGCCTCGGCATCGCTGCCGTCGTCGGGGAACGTGCCGACGCCGATCGACACCGTGATGCGCCCGGCCTTCGCGGCGGCCTCGGAGAAGTCGTGGCCGTAGATGCGCTCGCGCACGCGCTCGGCGACCTTCGCGCCGGTGAACTTCGCGGTGTCGACGAGGATCACCGCGAACTCCTCGCCGCCGTAGCGCGCGACGACGTCGTTCGCGCGCCGGGTGTCGGCGAGCACGCGCGCGAGCTGGCGGAGCACCTCGTCGCCGGCCGGGTGGCCGAACGTGTCGTTGAACTGCTTGAAGTGATCGACGTCGAGCATGAGCAGCGACAGCGGCAGCCCGCTGCGCTGGCTGCGCTCGACCTCGAGCGCGATGCGCTCGTGAAAGTGGCGGTGGTTGTAGAGGCCGGTGAGACCGTCGGTCACCGCGAGCTGCGCGAGCCGCGCGTTGGCCTCGGCGAGCTCGTGCGTGCGCTCGTGGATCTTGGCCTCGAGCTCGCGGTTCATCTCGAGCAGCGCCTGGTTCTTCGCCGACAGCGACGCGATCAGCTGCTGGTTCTCGTGCGCGAGCCGGTACTGCCGGAGCAAGTTCTCGACGCCGAGCAAGAGCGCGGTCTCGTCCCACGGCTTGCCGATGTACTGGTTCAGGTGCGCCCGGTTGATCGCGTCGATCACCGCGTCGAGGCCGGCCTGGCCGGTCAGCAGGATCTTCATCGTGGTCGGCAGCCGGCGATCGACGATCTCGAGCAGCTCGACGCCCTTCATCCCGGGCATGATCTGATCGGCGATCACGAGCGCGATCGACTCGCCCTCGCGCGCGAGCTCGTCGAACAGCGCGACCGCCTCGTCGCCCGAGCGCGCGGTGAGCACCTGGCACTCGTGGCCGAACCGCGCGCCGAGCTGCGCGCGCAGCACGCGCAGCACGCCCTCCTCGTCGTCGATGCAGACGATGACTTCCTTGCGCGCGCTCATTCGCTTCGCTCGTTTCGCGAACGGGTTTCGCCCGCAGCTATCGATCCCATATCGGCCGGCAACCGCACCTCGAACACGGTACGCCCGGGGGCTGACTCGCAGCGCAGATCGCCGCCATGCTTCGCGACGATCTGCCGCACGATCCCGAGGCCGAGGCCGGTGCCCTCGCCCTTCGGCTTGGTCGTGAAGAACGGCTCGAAGATGCGCGGCAGCACCTCGGGGGGCACGCCGGGGCCGTCGTCGATCACGCGGACGACCGCGTGGTTACCGTCGACCGCGGTCTCGATCGCGATCGTGCCCTTGCCGGCGAGCGCCTGCTGCGCGTTCTGGATCAAGTTCGTCCACACCTGGTTGAGCTCGTCGACGTAGACCGCGACGCGAGGGAGCGGACCGTACCGCCGCTCGACGACAATATCACGCAGCGCGTGGTGCAGCAGTGCGAGCGTCGTCTCGAGACCCTCGTGGACATCCGCCTCGACGCGCGTCGCCTGCTGGTCGAGGTGCGAGTATGTCTTCAGCGCTCCGACGATGCGCTGGATCTGCGCGATCGCGTGCCGCACCGTCGACGCGGTGCGATGCAAGTAGACGTGATCGGTGAGCGCATCGGCGAGCGTGGCGGCGAGCTCCCGATCGGCGCCGAGCACGTCGACGAACCGCGTCGCGTCGGTCGCCGTCGCGCCGACGTCGGCGAGCTCGATCGCGAGCTCGTCCGCGTCCGGCAGATCGCCGAGCACGCCCGCCAGCTCCCGCGCCGCCTTGCGCGCGGTGAGCCCGGTCGCGAGCGGCCGCTCGGCCAGCTCCGGAGCGGCCGCTTCGAGGTAGTCGGTGAACCGCGCCAGCTCGACGCCGTAGCGCGCGACGCGCGACAGCGCGGTCGCGAGGCCGTCGATCGAGCCACGGATCGCCGCGGTCGGCGAGTTGATCTCGTGCGCGACGCCGGCGACGAGCAGGCCGAGGCCGGCCATGCGCTCGCTGAGCACGAGCTGCGCCTGCGTCTCGCGCAGGTCGGCGAGCGCCTTGCCGAGCTCGGTGTTGATCGCGGTCAGCTCGGAGGTGCGCAGCCGCACCTTCTTCTCCAGCTCCTCGCTCGCGCCGCGGACCTCGTGGTAGAGCTGCGCGTTCTCGACCGCGGCACCGGCCTGATCGGCGAACGTCGTCAACAGATTGAGGTCGGCATCGGAGAACCCGCGGGCGTCCTCGGCGCGCGCGACCGCGAGCACGCCGACGACGCGGTTCTTGCGCTCGAGCGGCAGCGCGACGACCGGGCCGCCCTGCTCGACGCGCACCGCCGCGCGCTCCTTCTGCACGCGCTCGGCGATCGGCAGCAGCGGACCGGCGGCGGCGAGCGCCTCGTCCGTCGCGAGCGCGGTCGACACGTCGGTGCGGCGCGCGCGCGCGGCCGACGCGCGCAGCTGCTCGCCATCCGCGAGCCATAGCGCCGCGAGCTGGACGTCGAACGTGCGCGCGACCGCGTCGACGATCTTGCGCGACACCTGATCGAGATCGATGACCGACGACACCGCGCGGCCGGCGTCGTGGAGCGCGACGATCTCGCGCATGCGCGCGGCGAGGCGCGCCTGGTTGTCCTTGAGCGTCGACGTCATCTGGTTGAACGCGTCGGCGAGATCGGTCAGCTCGTCGCCGCCGGCGATCTCGATGCGGTGATCGAGATCGCCGCGCGACACCGCGATCGCGCCGCGATGGAGCTCGGCGATCGGCGCGCCGAGGCGGCGCGACCAGAACAGCGCGAGCGCGACGCCGAACGCGAGCGCACCGGCACCGCCGGCGATCAGCGAGCGGATCGCGAGCGCCTTGGTCGCGGCGAGCGGGCCGCGATCGACGGCGACGCCGACGATGCCGACGGGGTGCTTCTGCTCGTCGTACAGGCTCGTCGCGGCGATCGCGTAGCGGCCGGTGTGGACGTCGAGATCGTGGATCGCGCGCTGGCCGGCGAGCGCGGTCGCGCGATCGGGCGCGGCCAGCTGGATCGTCTCGGTGCGGCGGCCGAGCGGCGAGCGGAACGTCGTCTCGAGCTTGCCCGCGAGCCCGCCGATCAGCACGTCGGCCGACAGCGCGCCCTTGATGCTGTCCGCGAAGTCGCCGTCGAGCGGCATCGACAGCACGACGACGCCGCGCAGCGCGAGCGCCGAGTCGACGATCGGCGACACCGCGCGGACGACGACGCGACGCACCCCGAGTGCCAGGCCGCGCAGCGGTTCCGCGACGTCGGCGTGACCGCGCGCGATCGCGCGGGCGCGGCCG
>JBLMXA010000788.1:0-7964 GCA_050257515.1 Acidobacteriota bacterium
TGATCAAGCTCAAGGTCAAGACCCCGTGAATCGCGACGAGGTCGACTCGCTGATCGAGCTGCTCGCCGGCGATCCGGCCGACGAGCTGGCGGCGCTGCTCGCCGAGCTGCGCTGGCTCGTGCTCAAGCACCCGCTCGCCGCGCGCTCGGCGGTGCGCGCGCTGGTCGCCGAGGGCCGCCGGTTCGCGGCGACCGACGAAGGCGAGCGGTGGCGCCGGCGGCTCGCCGGATCCGAGCTGGTGCGCCGCGGCCAGGTCGTGTGGGAGGCCGGCACGATGAACGCGCTCGACGGCGAGGCCGGCACGCTGCCGACGGAGCTGATCGACGCGTTCTGCTACGCGACCACGCGCGGCGACCTCGAGCCCGCGCTGTCGCGGGCGCTCGAACCGATCGATCGCGAGGACGACGCGTGACGATCCGCGACCACGTGTTCCTCGAGCTCGCGCTCGGCCTGCGCTCGACGCTCGCGCGCGTCGACCGCCTGCTCGATCGCCACGCGCCGGAGCACGGCGCCGGAGCGCCGGCCGAGCTCGACGACACGACCGCCGCGCTCCTCGGCGTGATCGCGATCCGCAACCGGCTGGCCGCCGCGTGCGACGCGCTGCCGGCCGATGGGGGGCACGACGAGCGCGCGCCCGTGCCCGACCTGCCGCACGAGAGCTGGCTCAGATGATCACCGCGCGCGAGCTCCGCACGATCGCGACGAGCCTCGCACGCAACGACTACCTGCGCCGCACGCGCGGCCAGCGCGAATGGTTGCACTTCTGCGTCGCCGCGCCCGGCGTCGATCTCGCCGTGAACCTCAGCCTCGTCCACGACGCGCGCACGGCGAGCGAGCGCGTCCGCCTGACGATGCTCGCGCGCGCGGGCGGCCGCTGGGAGGGCGACGTCGACGATCTGGCGCCCGAGCAGCTCCACCTGCGCGGCGGCGACGTGTTCGCGGCATGGCCGGGCGGACGGATCGAGCTACGCGACGGCAGGTTCGCGATCGTCGCGCGGCTCGCGCGCCGGCCGCTCGCGGTCGCGCTGACGATCGCGCCGCGCACGCTGCCGTCGCTCGCGACGAACGCGCGGATCGGCGCCGGCACGATCGGCTGGCTCGTCGTGCCGCGCGCGATCGCCGCCGGCACGATCGAGGTCGCGGGCGACGTGCGCTCGGTCACCGCCGCGCCGGCCTATCACGATCACAACTGGGGCCGGTTCGAGCACCGCGATGTCGCGTGGCAGTGGGGACACGCGCAGGACGGCGACGCGAGCGCGGTGCTCGCGCGGCTCACGGATCCGGGCGAGACGACGACGTACAGCCAGGTGCTGATGCTGTGGCACGGCCTGCACCCGTCGCGCGTGTTCCGCGGCGACGAGCTGTCGCTCGAGCGCGAGGGCCTGCTACGCGCGCCGCGCGTGTTCGTCGTGCCGCGCGTCGCGACCGCGATCGCGCGCGCCGCGAGCGACGTGCCGCGCCGGCTGCACCTGCGCGCGCGCGGCGACGGCGACGAGGTGCACGGCGTGTTCGAGGCCGAGGACGTCGCGCGCATCGTCGTGCCCGACGATCACGGGCTCGGCGCGACCGCGATCCACGAGGTCGTCGGCACGCTCGCGCTGACCGGCCACGTGCGCGGCGCGCCCGTCGCGCTGACCGGGCGCGGCATGTTCGAGCTCGTCGGGAGGCTCGCGTGACCGCCGCCGCGCTCGCGACCGACGCGCTCGCGTGCCTCGCGCGCGAGTGCCCACCCGCCCACGCGCGGCTGCGCTCCGCGCTCGGCGCCCGGCGGCTGCGCGTGCAGCTCGCGCGCGAGCAGTTCGACATCGCCGCCGGCGAGGTCGTCGCGCCTGCCGACGATCCGGCGCTCGAGCTCGCGAGCGACGCGCGCACGCTGCACGACGTGCTGCTCGGCGAGCTCGACGTGCTCGACGCGGTCGTCGGCGAGCGCGTGCGCGTGCGCGGCGCGGTCGACGACGTGATCGCGGCCACGATCGCGATGGAAGTGTTTCTGGCGGGCGCGCTGCGCTGCCCGTCGATGCCGGCGCTGCTCGAGCGCCTGGGCGAGCTCGCGAGAGGAGACTTGTCGTGAGAACAAAGGACCGAGAGGCACGCAAGGTCACGGTGTTCGGCGCGGGGATCGCGGGACTGACGGCGGCGCACGAGCTCGTGACGCGCGGCTACCTCGTCGAGGTGATCGATCCCGCGATCAACGAGGAGGTCGGCGATCACACGCTCGACCGCGGGATCGGCGGCATGGCGCGCTCGCAATGGGTGTGCGAGGTCGTCACCAGCGAGAGCCAGATGTACCGGCT
Organism: Acidobacteriota bacterium; assembly: GCA_050257515.1. Taxonomy (GTDB): domain Bacteria; phylum Myxococcota_A; class Polyangia; order Haliangiales; family Haliangiaceae; genus JABFXX01. The sequence continues at coordinate 2,295 of JBLMXA010000788.1, forward strand.
GTGGCCGTCGACCGATCTCGCGCTCGACAAGACGATCGTGTTCGACGCGGGCACGCCGATCGACCCGGAGTACGCGAAGTCCGTGCTCGACGCGATCGCCGCCGCGATCGGGCGGCTGAAGACCGCGGGCATGCCGCTCAACACGATGATCCTGATGGCGCCGGTCGAGAATGCGATCCCGAGCGGCGACCCGCGCATCCCGTACGTGATGAAGGAGCTGAAGCAGCGCGGCATCGCGCAGTCCGATCTCGATCAGCTGCAGATCGAGCAGCCGTCGCTTCCCGAGCAGCCGAACCAGTGGCAGTGGCTGTTCGTCGACACGACGTTCAGCAAGATGCCCGCCGAGCACGGCTTTCGCTTCTTCCCGTCGTTCTATCGCCACCTGTTCGACACGATGAAGCGGACGCCGATCATCAACCCGCGCGACTTCGAGCGCGGCCGGACGTGCGTCTACGACAACCTGATCTCGTCGGAGGTGCTCGGGTTCGCGCGCGCGAACAAGAAGCCGTCGTTCTCGATCCCGCGCCGTCCGATCGGATCGTACGAGCTGATGCGCGAGTACCTCGACCTCGTGCTCGACAACCTGAACTACACGATGTCCGACGTGGCGCGGTTCCAGCTCAAGCTGTTCAAGTACATGACCTCGTGCCGGCGCCGCCGGCTGCGCGAGTACGAGACCACGTCGTGGGGAGCGTTCGTCGAGGAGAACAAGTACAGCCCCGACAGCCGCCGCCACATCGAGAACGGCCCGCAGATGTCGGCGGCGCTGCGCGGATCGCAGAGCGACGCGCGCACGCAGGGCAACATCACCGTCCAGCTGCTGCTCGACAACATCCAGGCCGGACCGCTCTGCGACGGCACGCTCGAGGGACCGACGAGCGGCACCTGGTTCAATCACTGGTACGACTTCCTCGTCGGCGAGGGCGTGACGTTCCGGCGCGGGTACATCAGCGGCTTCCGGCGCGATCGCGACCGCGTGCTGCCCGTCGTTCACACGCGCACGCGCTTCCACAGGAAGGACGAGCCACCGAGGGTCCACACGCACGGCCACTACTTCGTGCTCGCGCTGTCGCTGCCCGCGATCTACGACCTCGCCGACAGCTTCATCCACGAAGCGGGCATCGACGAGCACGACGTGTCGAACGACTGGGTGCGGATCAAGCGCTTCGCAGGCCCGGACCTGCACGGCGATCTGCAGAAGGACACGCCCGACGGGCCGCTCCAGCACCTCAGCGGCATCCAGTACTACTTCGAGGGCGACGTCCGGTTCTGGCGCGGCCACACGCAGTACCTCGACTCGGAGTGGGGCCTGACCTCGATCGCGCAGCCGCAGTTCTGGGCGCGGCCGCGGCAGCTCGGCGATGGCTACCGCGGGCTGCTGTCGGTCGACATCGGCTCGTGGGATCGCGAGTACAAGGGCACGACCGCGTGGGCCGCGCGCTCCGCCGACCAGCTCGCGGGCTACGGATGGGAACAGATCCGCGCGCATCACGAGACCGCGTATCGCCAGCAGTACGGTGACCGGGTCGCGTTCCCGACGCCGTTCGCGTACGCGCTCGACTACAACATCTCGTTCACGAGCCCCAAGGGCGATGGGACACCGTTCCTCGTCAACCGCACCGGCAAGTACAAGGGCCGTCCCGGCGCGATCGAGGAGAAGCACCACGAGAAGACGCCGCTGATCGAGGACAGGCGCCGGCTGTGCGAGTCGCGCTACTCGCTGCATGCCGACCGCTACGTGATCGCCGGGACGTTCATGCAGACGTACACGCGCCTGACCTCGATGGAAGGCGCGAACGAATCCGCGCGCCACGCGGTGAACCGCCTGCTCGCGGAGTGGCACGCGCAGAGCGAGCCGTGCCTGATCTGGGATCCCGAGGATCACGAGCTCCCCGACCTGCAGTGGCTGAAGGAGCTCGACGAGCAGCTGCTCGATCGTCACCTGCCACACTTCGTCGACATCCTCGGCTGGGAGTACGTCCCCGACCACCTGCTCATGCACCACCACCTGCATCACCTCGCGCACGCCGCACGGAGCTGACGATGGCGAAGACCAAGACGAAGACCGCGAACACGACGAAGAGCAACATCTTCAACCACGCGTACGAGAGCTGCCATGTCGATCCGCGCACGGACCCGGTGTCGTGCAGCGCCGACTTTCCGGTCTCGGCCAACGATCTCAAGCAGGCCCCCAAGGGCGTCAACGACGTGATCTGGGCCCAGGCCGAGGCGACCGGCGGCTGCCGCAAGAAGGTCCAGGACGAGGCCCAGAAGGTCGCGCCGTGCGAGTGCAGGTACGATCACGACAACAAGACGATGCACTGCCACTGCTACGATCCGGACTCACTCAACCCGCCGCGGCCGCACCGGCCGGGAGGCATCTAGCGCAGCCGCACCGTCGAGGCGTCGAACACCTCGACCCAGCAGTGACCCGCGATCGGCGCGCTGGCCCGGGCGATCCGCGCCGGGCTCTCCCAGATGCCCGCGTCGAGTGCCGCGCCGAACGCGAGCATCGGCAGGAACGGATCCGCGATCGCGTGCTCGAGCACGACGTGGAGGTCGTCGAGCTCGACCGCGAACCGCGTCGGCACCGCGCCGCGCCGCGTGTCGATCGTCGCGATCGCGCGGACGTCGAACGTGCGCAACGCGCGCACGCGGCCGTCGCGCTCGACCACCCAGCCGGCGCGCCCGAGCTCGCGCCCGGAGTGGCTGTCGCGCAGCACGTAGCCGTGCAGCTCGCGGCCGTCGGCGAGGCGCAGGTGCGGCCAGATCCACGCGAGGTTCGGCGCGCCGATCGTCATCCACTGCCGATCGTGCGCCGCATCGCCGGCGAGCTCGTCGATCGTCTCGCCGTCGAGGCGCAGCCGGCCGCGCACCGCGAGCCGCGGCCGCTGCACGTAGCAGGTCTCGACCTTGCCGTGGACGAGGCGCGGCGAGCCGTCGCCGAACACGACCGCGGGCTTGTTCGCCTCGAGCGCGAGCTCGAGCGCGAAGCGCTCACCCGACGCGGTGATCGCGGCCGTATCGCCCTGCGCGAGCGAGAAGCCGGGCGCGCTCACCGAGAACGTCGCGAGATCGAGCGCGGCGTGCTCGATCGCGTGCTCCGTGTGGATCAGCGTGCCGCGATCGAGGTCGTAGAGCGCGACCGCGACGAGCGGGCGATCGTCGCGCTCGACGCGCACCGGCGAGATCACGGGCAGCCAGCTCGGCACCAGATCGCGCAGCGGCGCCGGCAGGTCGCGGCCGGCGAGCAGCTCGAGCCCGGGCTCGATCTTCTGCGGACGCGGCCCGGTGCGATGGATCGACACGAGCCCGGCGACGTGGCGGCCGCCGCGCCCGGTCGCCTCGAAGATGTACCAGCTGAACTCGGTCTGCAGCAGCGACAGCTCGCGCGGCAGCTGCGCGCGATCGTAGTCAGACACCGGGCACCAGCATCGCGGTCATCGCCTCGGGATCGCGGATGCCTTGCGCGGCCATCCACGCCACCGCGCGCTCGCGATCGCCGCCGCCGCGCCGCGCACGCGCCGCGTGCTCGTACAGCGCCATCCCGGCGGCCGCGAAGCCTTCGACCGCGGCATCGAGGTGCCCGGCCGCGGCCTCGGGCTCACCGCGCACCGCGGCGATGCCAGCGCGGATCGCCGACGCGAGCGGCGGCGCGATCCGCACGCGGTCGCGCGCGATCGTCTTGGCCTCGGCGGCCGCCGCGCGCAGCATGTGGTCGCGCTGCGCGGCATCGGCGGCGGCGAGCGCGAGCGCGGCGCGGGCGCGGAGGTGGCGAACCTCGACGCGCAGGCACTGCACCATCAGCAGGCGCGCGCGCGACAGCTCCTGCCACTCCTGCTCGATCCGCTGCCACGCGGCCGCCGGATCGCGGCGATACAGCGAGGCCTGCGCGAACGCGAACAGGTGGTGGTAGTGCGGCAGCAGGTAGGTCTCGCGCGGGAACGGCGCGATCGCCGAGGCCGCCTCCGCGATCGCCTCGTCGGCACGATCGGCGGCGAGCAGCACGAGGCTCTGCTGGCCCAGGCGCAGCGTGTTCGCGGCGAACAGATCGCCGCGATCGCGCGCCGCCGCGAACGCGCGCGGCACGACCGCAGCGAGCTCGGCGAGCTCGCCGAGGTACGCGAGCGCGGGCAGGCGATACGCGTCGCAGATCGCGAGCTCCCACGCGACGCCGCGGCAGTGCTCGCGATACATCGCGGCCGCCGCGTCGCAGCTGCGCCACGACTCGCGCCAGTCGCCGACAAACCACCCGGTCACGCCGCGCGACATCTGCGCCCATGCACGATCGTACGGCGTGTCGGCGTCGCGCGCGAGCGCGTCCATCACGCCGAGGATGCGCTGGCAGCGCCGCTCGAGAAACGCGCCGCCGAGCACGGCCTCGAAGGCGGCCTCGTAGCCGAGCCCGCGGATCACGCGCGAGCGCTCTCCGACCGCGAGCGCCTCGAGCAGGTGCTGCAGCCCGATCGGATCGGCGTGCACGTGATCGAACATCGACATGCCGGTCGACGCGCACCACAGCGTGTCGAGGCGGGCGAGCGCGGCCGGATCGCAGTCCTCGGCGCGCCGGGGCTCGACGCGAAGGCCGCGCGCGAACAGCCGCGCGCGCCGCGCGATCGACAGCAGCGACGCCGTACGCCGCGAGCGCGGTGCCGACGCGCCGACCTCGTGCAGCACGGCATCGATGCGGCGGCGGCCGACCTCGATGCGGCCGCTGCGCAGCGACAGCTCGGCCGCGCGCCGGCGCAGCGCGAGCGGATCGTCGCCGCCGAGATCGGCGGCCGCCTGGAACGCCTCCGCCGCCTCGCCGCTGCGGCCGGCATTCGCGAGCGCCTCGCCGTGGCGCTCGAGCAGCCGCCAGCGCTCGCGCGCGTCGCTCGGCGTGAGCCGCAGGATCAGCGCGAGGTGCGCGGCCGCGCGATCGAACGCGAGTGCGTGCTCGGCGCGATCGGCGGCGAGCAGCGCGAACTCGCGCGTGCGCGCGTCGTCCTCGGCGCCGAGGAAGTGGCGGACCAGCGTCTCGGGGTCGGCGCCGCGCGCGCGGAACGCCTCGGCGAGCCGCCGGTGCTGCGCGCGCCGCCCGGCACCGCCGAGTGACGCAGCGAGCGCCTCGCGTACGCGATCGTGCGCCGGCTCGAGCACGACCGTCGCGTCGATGCTGCGCGTCATCACGAGGCGCGCGTGCCGGATCGCGAGCGTCGCCTCGCGCGCGACGCGCGGATCGAGCTCCGACGCGCGCACCGCGACGTCCTCGGGCACCGGCGTGCCGGCGACCGCGATCGCGGCGGCGAGCCGGCGCGCGGCGTCGTCGAGCGCGCCCACGCGCTGCAGGATCACGTCGCTCAGGCTGATCGACTGCGCGGGCTCGAACGTGCCCTCGGCGAGCACGCGATCGACGAGCTGCTCGATGAAGATCGGGCTGCCGCGCGCCTCGCCGGCGATCGGTGCGGCGAGCGCGCGCTGGTCGCCGCCGAGCATGTGCTCGGCGAGCTGCAGCGCCTCGTCGGGCGCGAGCTCGCCGACGCGCAGCGTGCGCTCGTCGATGCCCGAGGTCTCCTCGTCGAACGCGGCGAGGAAGCCGTCGGCGTGCTCGTGCTCGCGGTAGCACGCGATCACGAGCAGCGCGGGCGCGCGCGGCGGGCGCACGAGCTCGCGCAGGAGCCTCGCGCT
>JBLMXA010000789.1:0-12437 GCA_050257515.1 Acidobacteriota bacterium
GTCCTTGTCGTTGTCGGGATCGGGGCAGCCGTCGTCGTCCTCGAAGCCGTCCTTGTCCTCCGGCTCGTTCGGGCACTGGTCCTGCGCGTCAGGCACGCCGTCACCGTCGTTGTCCGGATCGGGGCAGCCGTCGTCGTCCTGGAAGCCGTCCTTGTCCTCGGGGTCGTTCGGGCACTTGTCCTGGCTGTCGGGGATGCCGTCGTTGTCGTTGTCGGGATCGGGGCAGCCGTCCTGATCCTGGAAGCCGTCCTTGTCCTCGGGATCGTTCGGGCACTTGTCCTGGCTGTCGGGGATGCCGTCGCCGTCGTTGTCGACATCGGGGCAGCCGTCCTCGTCCTGGAAGCCGTCCTTGTCCTCGGGATCGTCGGGGCACGCGTCCATGCCGTCGGGGATGCCGTCGCCGTCGCGATCGCCGGCGCCCGGATGCGCGGTGCCCGCGGGCTGCGGCGCCCAGATGAGACCGGTCATCACGTGGAAGTCGTTGCCGCGTGCGCCGCCCTGGCCGGTGCCGACGATCAGCGCGGCGGTGACGTCGGTCGACACGCGCACCTGCGCGCCGGCGGTCGCGAGCGTCGTGAAGTCGCCGCGCTTGGCGCCCGGCGCGTAGTCCATCGACGTCAGCGTGCTGCAGTCGGCGCCGCTGTACAGCGTGCAGCCGCCGTAGGACGCGCCGTTCGGCAGCGGCACGAACGCCTGGCCCTCGACGGCGAGCGACGCGCGCGGCGAGACCTCGAGCACGCCGCCGAGCCCGAACACGAGCTCGGAGCCGACGTCGAGGAACACCTTGGCATCGGCGGGCGTCTGCGTCGCGTCCATCGAGTCGTACGCCTGCAGCACGCTGCGCTCGCGGATCCGCGCGGCGATGTTCGCGAGCACGCGCGTGCCGCTCGTGCGCTCGGGCTTCCACTCGGCCGCGACCTTCGGCTCGAACACGAGGTTGCGATCCCCGAGCAGCATGTCCTCGTCGCCGAACGGCAGGAACACCGAGCCGATCGCGGTGATCGCGATCTTCGGATCGCGGTAGAGCGCGAGCTTGACGCCGACGTGCGCGTCGAGCGGGCCGGCGAGCTCGTCACCGAGGTACGCGGCGGCGTCGCTCGACGGCGCGGAGGGATCGAGGTTGGTCAGCGGGCGTAGCGAGATCAGGCCGGTCGACGGCTTCACGAGCACGCCGCCGCTGCCGTACGTGCCGCGCACGCCGTAGCCGGGGCCGGTCGCGGTGCGGTAGGCGGCGACGTCGAAGCCGATCGCGACGCGATCGGTGAGCGACATGCCGAACGCCAGGTCGAGCGTGACGAGGTAGTCGAGCACCGACTCCTTGCCGCTGTCGCCGATGCCGGGCACCGCGGCGCGCACCGGCGTCTTCGCGTAGTCGACCAGCATCTTGAACGACAGATCGCGGCGCGGCAGCAGGCGCGCGCCCTCGAGCGAGAAGATGCCGTTGGTGTCGTACGAGCTGCGGAACAGCGCCGCATCGACACCGCTCGTCGGATCGGCAGCCGCCGATCCGCAGAGCACGGCCAGCACGAGAGGAGCTACTCGGTGCACGTCTTCCCGATCTGATTCACCTTGCGGTACACCTGGATGAACACGATGCCGGGGAGCGTCGCGCCGGCCTTCGTTTCCCACTTGCAGTTCGCGGTGTCGGTGATCCCGCCCGTCCCGCTGTAGATGAGGCTGTCCATGAGCGTCGCGTTGTTGACGAGCGCGGTGCCATTCGCGCCGGTCGACGTGGCGGCGGTGTCGACGGTCGTCCGCGTCGTCTCCGCGGCCTGGAAGTAGAACGTGTTCGACGGCTCGGTCGCCGCGTTGCGCGTGAACTGCACGCCGGCCATGTTCGCGAGCGGATCGCCGGTGCAGCCCGGGCCCGCGGTCGTGCTGTCGACGCAGTGCGTGCGGTAGACCGGCACGTAGTAGCCGGTCGACAGCATCGGTCCGCCGCTCGACGCCCACGACGCGGTGGTCGACGGCTTGACGATGAAGTGCTCGAAGTTCTTCGTCGCGGCGCCCGGCGCCTTCGGCAGCGCGACGCCGACCGTGTTCGTGAGGCCCGTCGGTCCCATGTTCGCCATGTCGGCGTCGTCGAGGCCGAGGCCGAGGAACGGCCCCGACGGCACGGTGATGTCCTTGAGGTAGTAGCGGCCCATGTCGTCGATGCACGTGTCGGCGACCGCGAGCGGCGTCGCGGTCTGCGGGTTCGTCGCGAACGCGGTCGCGTCGTACGGCAGGATCTTGAGCGCGCACGGGCCGCTCGTCGTCGGCGTCGCCGGACAGCGCGTGCCGGTGCCGCCGCTCGCCTGGAACGGCTGACCGGTCTCGAAGTCGTAGATCTGACCGCAGATCGTCTGCTGGTTGCTCGACGACGCCGCGGCCGGGCAGTTGCCGCAGCCGCCGCCGGCGGTGCCCTTGCACACGGTCATGCCCGTCGACGGATCGACGACCGGCATCGTCGTGTCGGGATCGCAGACGACGGTCGAGATGCACTGGTTGCCGACGAGCATCGTGTCGGAGCCGCACGCGGCGGTGCCGGTCGTCACGGTGGCCGGCTGGCACTTGCCGCCTTGCTCGATCGTGCCGGGCGCGCAGGTGACGCTGCTGCAGCTCGTGCTGGCGAGCAGCATCGCGAGGAGGGTGAGCGTGATGACGATCCGCATGGGCCTCCTAGAAGCTGGTGTTGTCCTGGTCGAGGTTGGCGAAGATCGCGGCGTCGGCGCTCAGCGTCGGCGACGTCGGGCTCGTCATGTGAACGTGCATGACGCCGCGGGTGACCATGGTCGGGTGGCCGTAGACCAGCAGGTTGCCGGGCTCGGGCATGCCGTCGACCTGGTAATAGATCGCGAACGTGGTGAACCCCGCGAGGTCGCTGTCGACGTAGAACTGCGCGCCGCCGACCGGCGCGAGGTTGATCGGGTTCTCGCCGTCGACCATGCCGTGGGTGACGCCGTTGAGCGGGCTCGTCAGCACGCGATCGGTGCCCTCGAAGTAGTTCGGGTCGGAGTGCCAGAAGTCCTGGCACTGCTGCAGCCGGCGCTGGTTCGACGCGGTGTCGATGCACGTCGGCGGCGGGATGCCGGGGCCGATGCAATCGACCGCGACCGGCGGGTAGCTGTAGTTCGACGCCGACGACACGACCTTGATGCCGGAGTCGCTCGCGAGCAGCGCGACGTCGCCCTCGCGCTGCACCGCGGTCGCCGCGTCGATCTTCTGCTGCTCGGTCGCCCCGGGCGGCGGGTTCGCCAGGTCGGTGATGCCGGTCGCTTGCGCCATCATCGCCGCGTACTGGCTGACGTGGAGCCCGGGGAACGGCACGTGCGGGCCGACGTCGATGAAGCACGGCGACGACAGGTCGACGATCCGGTGGACCTCGAACTTCTGGACCTCGAACAGTCGGCCGACCATGCTGTCGGACTCGAACGCGTAGAACGTGAAGTGGATGCCGTTGTCGAGCTCGTCGGCTTTCGGCGCCTGACCTTGCGATGCCTGCACCGGCCACGACGGCGGCAGATCGAGCTGCACGTTCGAGCCGTGGAATGGCTGAACGCAGCCCGCGAGCGCGATAGCGAATATGGATAGGCCGAGCCGCAACGCGACGTCCCCCGGGCGTGGATGTTAGGACCGGCGCGCGGCGATGTCTACAAAGGGTGTGCCACGGCCAGCTCGACCGTGACCAGAGTCCCCGAGTAGCTGCCCGGCGCCTTGTTGCGGTCGGCCGGGAACGCCGTCGTCGCCGAGGTGTTGTCGGGCACGGTCCGCGTGCTCGGCAGCACGAGATCGAGCGCGGCGTCGACGCGCCAGCCCGCGGCCCGCACGCTGGCGCCCGCGGCGACCCCGACCTTGTTCGAGTCGAGGTACTGCCGCTCGAGCGAGCGATCGGGCACGGCCGAGGTGTCGTAGTAGGCGCCGGCGCGCGCGGCGAGCGCGGACGTGAACGCGTATTCAGCGCCCGCGCGCACGGTCCAGGTGTCGCGCCAGGCCTCCGGGTAGATCTGGTCGAGCGCGGCGTTCGCCGGGAACCGCACCGCGAGCTCCTGCACGGTCGACCACTGGGACCAGTCGAGCTGGGCCGCGACGCGCAGCTGGCGGTCGGGGACGAGCGCGACGCCGAGCGAGGCCTGCTGCGGCCACTTCTGGGCGTGCGTGAACTGCTCCTGCGAGGCACCGCCGGGGAACTGGATCGTGCCGCTGCCGTCGGTCTCGATGTGGAGCGGCGAGCGCCACGCGACGGCCACGCGGAGCGTGTCGGTCGGCTTGACGAGCGCGCCAGCGGCGACCGCGAGGCCGACGCCCGAGCCGGAGAGCTGCGAGTCGTACGGCATCATCGTCGCATCGGCCGCGAACAGGCCGACGCCGAGGCGCAGCGCGCCGCCGACCGCGAGCTTGTCGCTGACGCGATACGCCACGCCGGCCGAGGCCTCGATCGCGGCGTCCTCGGTCGAGTCGAGCGCGGGCGTGCCCGATTTCGGGAAGCTGACCTTGCCGCCGAACGTGTTCCACACGCCGACGCCGAACGTGATCGGGCTCGGCCGGTCGTCGGAGTCGGTGAACCGGTACACCGCGCCGAGCGCGGGCAGCGGCGCGACGACGGTCGCCGACTGCTTCGGGCCCTGCGAGCCGTCCATCAGCGTCGGCGTGTAGCTGCGCGGGCCGACGACGAGCTCGCCGCCGACCGTCGCCTGCGGATCGATGTCGGCGAGCGCGCCGGGGTTGAAGTAGAGCGCGGTCGCGTCGTCGGCGAGCGCCGCGAACGCGCCGCCGAGGCCGACGCCGCGCGCGGAGATGCTGTTGGGGCGACCGAGGCCGCCGGCGGTCGAGGGAAGGTCGAGCACGAGTACGAGCGCGAGCACGAGTACGAGCTTCACGGCGCGTCGACTCCGGCGTCGCCGGGCACGCACACGTGCTTCGCGGGGTCGCAGTGCTCGCCCTGCGCGCGGAAGCAATCGCTGTCCTGCGAGCACGTGTTCGTCGGCGGATCGTCGTCGATCAGCGTGCACGCGCCGCCGATCGCGAGCGCGAGCGCGATCGCGACGACCAGCCTCTTCACCACGCGACCACCTTGCCGACGGTGGCGCCGCCCGCGGTCGGCGCGACGTAGAACGGCGGCGGCACGTCGGTGCGCTCCTTCGCGCCCAGATATAGATAGATCGCGCCGACCGCGGCGCCAGCGATCGCGGCGCCGTACATGACGTCGCTGATCACGGCGTCGCGCTTGCTGCGCGACACCGCGTCGTCGAACTGCGCGCGCGTGCGCACCGGCTCGACCGCACCGGTGACGCTGATCGGCTGCGTCGGATCGCGCGCGGTCTCGACGCGCTGGATGTCGCGCGCCTCGTTCGCCGCGCTCTCCGACAGCAGCGCGAACGCGAACCCGCCCGCGAGCACCAGGCCGCTCGCGCCGACGATCGCGAGCCCGACGTGCTCCTTGCCCTCGCGCTCGTCGGTGTTGACGAACGTCAGCACGACGCGCGTGTCCTCGCCGGCGACGATGCGCACGCGGCGGCGCCAGACGTCGGAACCGGGACGCTCCAGCACGACGACGTGCGTGCCTGGGTCGAGCTCGATGCGCTCGCGATCGATCGGTCGACGGTTGAGGACGTAGTCGTCTGCCTCGTCGCTGCATTGCCCCGCCCCGAAGCTTTCGCCTTCGCAAGGGACCGGCGTACTCGTGTGTCCGACTAGCAGCCAGCTCCTGATCACTCCCTGCGACCCCTTCGGCAATACGAGCCAGCCCTTCGTCGGCTTCGGCTCCGGCGGCCTCGACTCGGGGTTCTGCGAGGCATCGGCGTCGAGCTCGGCGTCGACGTCGGTGACGATGCCTGCCGGCGCGTCGATCTCGACGTGCTTCGTCTTCCAGCCGAGCTTCTCGACGTCGATCTCGAGCTTGCCCGCCGTGATCGGCCGCGGCGCCATCGGCGTGCCGCCCATCACGAGCCCTCCGATCTTGACCGTCGCGCCCGGCACGTTCGAGGTCACCGCGATCGCCGCCGAGTCGGCGAGCTCGCCGCGGTACGGCACCTTGCCGGCGCCGACGCGGCACTCGGCGTGGAGCTTGCGCGTCTCCGGCGCCTCGGCCGACTGCGGGTTCAGCGCGAGCGCCGTGCGTGCGTCGTCGAGGCACTCCTGCCACTTGCCCTGCGCCTTCGCGACCGCGGCGAGGAACCGGTAGGGGCCCGGCAGCTTGGGATCGAGCTTCTGCGCGCGCTCGAGGTGCACCCACGCGTCGTCGAGCTTGCCGAGCCGGAACGCGTCGACGCCGGCCTGGAACTCCTTCGTCAGCTCCGGCGCCTGCGCGACCGCGACGCGCGCCAGAACAGCGAGCACGACGAGCGAACGCATCCCCGGCCGAAACGGTATCACTTCGCCAGCGCCCGGTCACGGTAACACGGCGAGCGCGGCGAGCTCCTTCTCGAGCGACTCGAGGTCGGTCTTCGCGGCATCGCGCATGAGGCGCAGCGGCGCGAGCGCGGCCCGCTCGGCCGTGATCGCCTCGTTCTCGGCAGCCTCGGCGTTGAGGTGCCACGTGCGCTGCCGCGTCGTCGCGGCGGCGAGCTGCTTCGCCATCACGTCGTACAGCGCGGCGTGGATGCGCGGCTCGGTCTCGAGCAGCTCGGCGTACGCGACCTCGCGCAGGTGCTCGATGCGAGCGTGCGCCTTCTCGCGAATGTCGGTGCGCTGCGAGTCGAACGAGCGGAACACGCCCGTCAACCACTTGAGCGTGCCGCCGAGCTTGGACGCCGACGACTTCGCGAACGCCGACAGCACGTCGATCGGCGGCAGCTCGGGCGCCTCGCGCGGCCGTTCCTCGAGGAGCCCGCGCTCGGCGAGCCCGGCGGTCAGCTCGGGATACAGGTCGTGCGCGACCCCGGCGGCGCCGCCGATCACGAGCACGCGCACCTCGTCGGCGATCCGCTGCGTCACCTGCGTCGACGAGGCCTCGAGCTTGCCCACGATCGCCTTGAGCTCGTCCTTGTTGTTCGTGCTCGCGATCGCACCGATCCACGCCTCGGCGAGCCGCGCCATCTCGGCGCCGAGGTGCGCGGACGCGTGCTCGATCACCGCGTGCACGCTCGTCATCGTCTGCGGCTTCACGCGGTCGAGCGCCGCGCGCATGAACGACGTCGTGTCGGTGATCTTCATGTCGGCGAGCTTCTGCAGCCGCGCCGCGAAGCCGGTCTCGGCGCGCTCGAGGATCTCGTCGGCGCCCGACACGACGGCCGAGATCGCGTCGCGCGCGCGCGTCGCGAGCTTCTTCGCGCGCGCGAGCACGAGCAGCTTCGGGATCGCCGCGATCGCGTCGGCGACCGGGCCGATCTTCGCCGGGTTCTGCAGCTCGGCGTCGGTCAGATAGATCACGCCGCCCTCGACGAACACGACCGCATCGAGCGCGTCGAGCGCGCGGCTCGCGGCGGCCAGCTCGAGCAGCTCGACGCCGTCGGGCAGCGGCCCGGCCCCGAGCGCCAGCGCGAGCTCGCGCACGCCCGAGCCGCGGCTCACCGCGCGCAGTGACTCGAAGTAGCGCGCGCGCACGACGCGCACGCGCTCCTCGGCGGTCGCGAGATCCTCCTCGGCAGCCTCGAGCGCGCGGTGCGCCTCGCGCGCGGCCACGAACGCGAGCTGCTGCTCCATCATCGCGCGGCGGTGGAAGCGGCCGAGCAGCCAGCGCACCGGCCACAGCCAGAACTGCCACCACCGGGGGCGCCCGCGCAGCGCGCGCGGCAGGTGCCGCGACACGCGATCGAGCGCGAGATCGCGCTCGGCGAGCAGCCCCTTCGCGCCCTCGATGCGCGAGTGCCGCGACACCGCCTCCTCGCCGTCGACCTCGGGCGGCAGCGCGTGCTCCTCGATCGTGCCGTCCTCGCGCACCGCGCGGAACTGGGTCTTGTCGCCGCGCGCGACGCGCACCGCCGCGCCGCCGAGCGCGCGGTCCTTGGGATCGAGCACCTTGCGGCCGCACAGGAAGTTGACGAGCTCGGTGCGCGCGGCGGGATCGCCGGCGAGCCCGGCGACCAGCGGCTCGCGCGCCCACGCCAGCTCGAGCTCGGCGGCGATCTTGTCGGCGTCGGCAGGCGGGTGCAGCTCGGCCAGCCGCCTCAGCGCGGCCACCGAGGTCGTGACGACCGGATGTGCCGGCACCCCCATCGCGTTGTCAGGGTATCACTCAGTAGCTCTCGACCGCGCCCAGATCCGGTCCCGCGCCGAGGAATCGCGCCGGCGAGTCGGGCAGCATGTCCTGGCCGACGTCGCTCGCGGCGTCGATCGACGGCGAGCCCGCGACGAGATGAAAGTCGTACGTGGCCGGGCTCACGAAGTCTGCAGGGCTGGTCGAGTCGAGGTTGTTCAGCATCATCGTCACGCCGCTGACGTCGGCGAAGGCGCTGCTCGCCGCCATGAGCGAGGTGTTGTTGAGCACGACGTTACCGGTCGGCGCGGTGTCGACGTAGACCGCGTGGTACGCGGGCGCGATCGCGACGTTCATGAACACCATGTTGTTGTTGCTCGCGCCGAACAGCACGATGCCGGTGTCGGCACCGTCGAGGATGTTGCCGCGGATCTCGCTCTGCGACGTGTCCTGCAGATCGATCATCCACGCCGTGCCGGGATCGATGATGTTGTCGAGCACGTGCGCGCGCGTCGAGCCCTCGAGCACGATGCCGTAGACCGTGCCGGTCTTCGCCTGCAGCGCGACGAACGCGCGCTGGATGGTGACGTCGCTCGACGCGATCACGTGAATCGGCATCGCGCCGGTGACCGCGACGTGGCAGTCCGTGATCGACACGTTCGACGTCGTGTCGACGCGCACGGCCTCGTCGGCGGTGCCCTGCAGCGCGAGCCCGCCGACGGCGGCGTTCGTGCCGGTGACGTGGACGAGCACGCCGGTGTAGCCGGGCGACGGCTCGATCGTGACGCCGGCGCCGGTCGCGTCGAGCGTCGTCGCGTCGCCGGCGACCGCGAGCTCGGAGTCGATCGCGATCGTCGCCGGGAACACGCTCCCGTCGAACACGACCTGATCGGGGCCGGCGTGATTCGCCGCGATCGCGAGCGCCTCGCGCAGCGACAGCCCGACCGTGCCAGGCGGCAGGTCATCGATCGACGCCATCGTCGCCGGGCCGGCCATGCGGTCGGCCGTGATCGTCACGTGGAGAGCCGTGTCGGGGGGCGCGTCGGACGGCGGTGCTACGGAACCGAACCCGAGCCTCCCGCATCCGGCGAGCAGGAGGACTGCGCACCGCATTCACCCACCATTGTAGGCCGGGCAACGGCTCGCGGGAGCCGAAAGGGAAGGCGACGTGCCAGCCGGCGCAAAATCAGCACACATGGTGCGAGCAGCACCAACCACGGCAACAGCGCGATGCCGTTGACGAACAGCCAGCTGCCGACCTCCTTCAGCGAATCAACCGAGCTCATCAGCGCAGATTTCGTACGGTGCGCGAGCGACGGCGGCTCGACCGGCGCGACGACGATCTCGGGGCGCTTCGTCGCGATCGACAGCGTCAGCGTGCTCATCGCGATCTGATCGTTCCACTGCCGGAGGTGGCCCTCGTAGCCCTCGACCTCGCCGCGCACGCGCGCGAGCTCGCGCTCGACCGACAGCACCTGATCGATCGTGCCGTTCTGCGCGCTCGCGATCTCGAGCAGCCGCTTCTCGAGCACCTTCGCGCTCGCGAGCCGGGCCGACATGTCGACGTACTGGTCGGTGATGTCGGCGGCGTTCGTCGACTCCGTCAGCACCTGGCCGATCTCCCGGAGCGCCGGGATCAGCGCGCCGAACCTGTCCTGCGGCAGCCTCACGACGATCACCGCGTTGCTGACCGCGTCCCGGCCGCGGTCGACGGTCGTCGAGTCGATGTAGCCGCCGGCCTTCTGCACGAGCGCGTCGAGCTTCGCACGCGCGTCGTCGTAGCTGGCGACGAGCAGCTCGACGCGGCCGGTGCGGATCACCTTGCGGTGATCCTCGATCGGTGTCGGCGCGCTGGCGAGCTGCGTGTCCGTCTCCTGCGCGGCGGCGGCAGCCGAGCCGGCCATCGGCTGGTCGGTCATCTGCGCGGCGGCGGTGAACGCGCGCGACCCGCCACTGGACTTGCGGCTGCTACAGGCGGGTGCTGCGAGCGCGGCGACGATCGAGAGGGCGGCGAGTCGGCGGGGCTTCATGTTCCCTGCCAACGCGCGAGCTCGTCGGAAGCGTCGTGATCGATAGTCGCGGCTTGTCACCGCGCGCGTACACGACGGCTAACGGCGCGTCACTGCGTCGGATCGTCGCGGCCAGCCTTCGAGCTGCCGCCGAAACGGTCCCACACGTTGACCCCGCCCGAGCCGCCCGGCGCGCGGCCGCCGCGGCCGCCGCGCGATGGCGGGTTGACCGGAGGCGGCGCCTCGACGTGCTTGCCGGCGATCGTCGTCGAGAACTCGCGCGGATCCCCGGTGTCGGTCTGCACGAGCAGCCGCAGCGTGCCGCCCTTGTCGGCGAGCACCGCGTACTCGTCGGCGGCGACCTTCGCGAAGCTGTCGGCGTCGAGGACATCGCGGCCGTCGATCGCGAGCACGATCTGGTGCTCGGCGAGGCCGAGGTCCTGCAGCACGCCGTGCTCGAGCTTGCCGACGACGGCGCCGTGGTCGAGCTTCGGGAACCGCCAGCCGAGCTCGGGGTAGTAGTCGACGACGGTGGCGCCGAGCGCGGATGCCTGCCGGTGGTAGCGGTCGCGCAGCTTCGCGAGCTCCTTGACGTCGATCGCGACCTCGACGTACGCGATGTGCTTGCGGCCCTCGTCGCTCTCGTAGGCTTCCCAGTAGCGAGCCGTGACCTGCGGCGCGAGCTTCTTGATGACGCGGGCGACCGCGTGCTGGCCGTCGTGCAGGTCGCGGCGGGCCTGCGTGCTCAGCGGATCGCGGCTGTACGCGGCGAGCGTCGCCTCGCGCAGCTCGATGATCGCGGGCGCGATCGAGTCGAGCCACTTGTCGCCGCGGCCCGCGAGCTCGCGCGCGAGCGCCTCGTACGCGGCGTCGCTCGCCTCGTCCTCGGCATCCTGCTGGCTCGGCACCGCGGTCGACGCGCCGACGCAGATCACCGTGCCGGTGACGGTCGCGCAGCGCTGCGTGCCCGGCGGCAGCTCGCCGGCGAGCCACGCGGGCCGCTGGTCGGCGCTCTTCGCGACGAGCTTGCCGAGCCCGTTCGGTCCGGTGTCCTTCGCGCCGAGCCGCTGGTACGCGAGGTACCCGGCGCCGGCGACCGCGACGACGACCGCCGCGAGCAAGAGCTGCATGCCGAGGCCGCGGCCGCGCTGCACCTCGGTCTGACCGGTCGCCCGCGGGATCGCGGCGAGCCCGGTGCTCTGCTTCTTCTCGAGCTTGCGCGCGCGCAGCTCCGCGATCGTCTTCGCGAGCTCCTTGCCGATCACCGGCTTCGGCAGCCCGGGCAGGATCGTCATCAGCGCCTCGCTCGCCGCGCACTGCATCGCCGCCTTGCACGCGGGACAGCGCAGCTCGGGTGCGGTGGCGAACTTGAGCACCTGGTGATGCTCGGCGACGTCGATCGAGTGCGCGCTCGACGTCCCGCACGAGCCGCACGTGTAGGGCAGCGTGAGGTCGACGACCGCCGCCTTCGCGCCGAGATCGTCCTTGCCGCACACCTTCTCGAGCACGGCGGGCGCGACGCCGATCAGGTACAGCTGCTCGACGAGCGGCGCGATCTGCTGCACGAAGCTGCGCCACTCGGCGGCCCCGGCGGGCTCGACGCGCGGCACGCCGGTGACGTCGACGATCACCGTGCCCTCGAGCCCCTCGGCGAGCTTGTCGCGCGGGAACGAGTTGTTCAGATCGCCGCCGAGCCGCAGGTACGTGACGCGCCCCTCGATGATCTTGTCGACGCGCAGCTTCGCCTCGATCGTCCCGATCCGGTAATCGAGCTTGGTGGCGAGGAACTGCGCGATCGGAGGATCGAGCTCGAACGAGCCCTGGCCGAGCGCGTACGAGAAGTACGTCGACCCGTCCTCGTCGAAGTACATGCCCTCCTTGCACGCGGGGCACGGGCGCTCGGCGAGCTTCATCGCCTTGATCGCCTCGAAGTCCTTCGCCATGTCGAGCAGCACGCGATGCTCGGAGTCGCAGTAGTCGCAGCGGAACGGCGCGTAGAAGCTGAACACCTTCCCGCCGCCGGCGAAGTTCGCGACCATGTTGAGCTGGTCGACGACCTTCGGCGCGCACTCGATCAGCACGATGCTCTTCGTGTGCTTCGCCGCGGAGCCGATGAAGTCGACCCACTCGCGGATGCCGAACGACGAGATCTTCTTGACGCCGCCGAGATCGAGGACGAGCGTCTCGCCCTCGACGGTGCGCGCGGTCTTCTTTCCGTCGAACGCCTCGTCGATCGTGCCCGTGAACTTCAGGCACGTGATGCCGCCGTCGGCGAACTTCTCGATCGCGAGCTTCGGGGCGGCGGCCGCGTC
>JBLMXA010000790.1:0-8590 GCA_050257515.1 Acidobacteriota bacterium
CGGCGCCCGGATGAAGTGCCGTCGACGGCCCCGGTGCGCGGTGCGCCGCTCTACGACGACCCCGCGCTCCCGGCGACCAGAGCGGATGAGACGCCGGCGGCACCGCATCCCGAGCTCCCCGATCCGTTCGCGCTGATGCCGTGGGTCGACTCGTTCGAGCCGATCGCGCTCGATCCCAGCGCGCCGGCCAGGAGCCCGTTCCGCCCGCTGCCGCTCGAGAAGCCGAAGGACGTCGAGGTGATCGCGGCGCGCTCGGAGGCCGAGCGCCTGCTGCGATCGCGGAACGTCACGAGCGGCGACCAGGCGCGCCAGGCGATGCAGTTGCTCGTTCAGGTTCCCGACGACCAGCGCGCACGCGTGATCGACGGGCTCGACCAGCGATCGTTCGAGAACCTGATCGATCGGATCCCCGACTCCGAAAAGGAGCAGTTCGCCAAGCTCGTCGAGAGCTCGCAGGATCCGAAGCGCAAGCTGAAGCTGTGGGCCGCGATGCACGTCGCGCGCGCGAACAACGACCTCGACAAGTACAAGGGCGACTTCGGGAGCGATGACGACCGCACCGACGAGCAGGACGAGGCCAAGGCACGCTACGACCGGCGCAGCGCTGGTGTTGCATCGACGAAGCAGGAGGTCGATGCCGAGGTCGCGCGCATGCTGGCGAAGGACAAAGAAGGCAAGCTCACGCTCGCGGATGTCGATGACCTGCGCGCGCGCAAGGATCTCGAGCTGAACATCGAGATGAAGTACAACGTCAACCTCGTCGCCGAGACCACCGCGCGCGGCGACGGCTCGCAGGTGATGTGGACGAAGGAGGAGCTCGCGGACACCGACGCGACGCTCGCGCGGCTGCCGCCGAGCCAGGTGAGCGGCCCGAAGGGCGTCCCGACGTTCATCCGCCGCGCGAATCGGGGCATTACGACGAAGGGCGGCGAGTACCTCGGCGACCACATCGACATCTACGACAACGCGCACAGGCAGGGCCCCGAGACCGAGAATGTCGACACGTTCGCGCACGCGGTGACGCACGAGATCGGGCACGACGTCGCAGCCGACCACCACAAGGCGTTCGAGAAGTTCGAGAAGGCCGCTGGCTGGGAGACCGTCGACGACACGAGGCTCGCGAAAGAGCACGTGAGCAGTGACAAGGTCGCTTGGCTCGATCGCCGCCGCAGGCGCGCGCAAGATGAGTCAGAGGTGAACCTCGACATCACGCAAGATGGCAAGCTCTATCAACCCACCGATGTGAAGGGGAAGTACTACGAGGTGCCGGTCACCGCGTTCCCGAACAAGGAAGAATGGCGCTACGGCAAGACGAACCCGGGCGAGCAGTTCGCCGAGATGTACGCGAAGGCCGTCGACGAGCCGCAGACGATCTACAACGACTTTGTCGCGGCCCCGCAGCAGAACGCGAAGCAAGCACGGGCGAAGGCAGCGCAGGACCAGGCCGCGGTGAAGAACGCGCCGTCCGGCTCCGATGCGGACGCGCTACGGGCTCGCGCTGCCGAATCGGAGCGTGCTGCCACCGAGGCCGAGCGCGTCGCGCAGCAGCGCGACGACGAGTTCAGCATCATGCGCAACGACGTGTTCCACACCGACAAGGCCGTGGCCGCGGCGAAGGAACGACTGCGCCAGGCGCACGCGAAGCCGGCGGAGATCGCCGCGTTCGAGGCGCGCGCGGCACAGGTGTCGACGCCCGAACAGGTCGCAGAGCTCGAGCGGCAGGTCAAGAAGTGAACCGCCGGAGCTTCCTGCTCGCACTCGGCGCAGCCGCGTGCGGGGCGAAGGCGCCAGCGAAGCCGCGGGCGCCACGCAAACCGCTGCCACCGCCGCCCGACGGCACCGTGCACGAGCCCGAGCAGGACTTCGCGCTCGCAGAGATCCTGCGCAGCCCGCTCGGGTTGCACCACGAGCTGCTGGTGCACGCGACGTCGAGCGAGCTGCGGTTCTGGGACGCGATGACGATGACCCGCGTCGGCTCGCTGGAGCTGCGCACGCGTGGCGTCTGCTTCCTGCAGGACGGCACGCTCGCCGCCTTCGTGCAGCCGCCGGATCAGAAGCGCTGCGAGCTGCACCTGATCGACCACAACCGCGAGGTGCGCGTGCTGTGGGGCCCCGAGTTCGATGGCGCCATCGACAGCGAGATCGTGCCCGGGCGATCGGCGGCCGAGGTCTATATCAGCGACGAGCGCTACGAGATCACGCGCTTCGATCTGCACGAGCGCGAGCTCCGCAACAGCGGCAAGGTCGCGGTCGACCTGTCGTACTGGGGGCGGCTCCGCCAGCTGACGAGCCTGGGCGACGGACGGCTCGTGACGCGTGGCGGAACGAAGCTGTGCGTGAGCGAGCCGGGCAAGAGGACGCTCGAATACAGCACCGGAAAGGAGATCGCAGTCCACCTCGCCCCGGCCTCGCGTGGTCGCGTGTGGTACTCGTATTTCATCGGCGCGCCGGCCGCTCCGCAGGGGATCGCGCTGGTCTCTCTCGGCGATGTGCTCACCGTCGACGCACGCATCGATCTCGCGCCTGCCGAGATCAACCACGCGCACGCCGATGGCGGCGCTCTCGCAGTGCTCGTGCATTCGGAGCCATCGCGCTGGCGCATCATCGTGTACGACGAGTCGGGCGCCGAGCGCTGGCGCAGCGACGTACCGGCGCCCTACGCGGAGCGCGGCTCGAGGCGGCGATTCGGCCACGTCACGATCTCGGACCAGCGCGTCGCGCTGCTGAAGGCCGGTTCGGACACGGTCCTCGCGTGGGACGCGACCACTGGCAAGCCGATCGGCTGACGGGCCCGCGAGTGGTGTCATGCTTGGCACGTGAGCTCGGTCCTCGAGCACGGCGACATCCAGTTCTGGTTCCGGCCGAGCGTGCAGCCGGCGCAGGCGCGCGAGGTCGAGCTCGGCGTGCAGAGCTTCTTCGCGGTGCTGTCGCCGGCGGGCGGCGAGCGGCACCGCCGGCTCCGCGTCGGCAAGAAGCGGATGCCGGCGAGCTCGCACGAGCGGTTCTGGGCGCGCATCGAGCGCGTCGGCTCGCTGCAGCGCGTGCTCGGCGATCTCGTCGAGGACGAGACGTACACGACGAAGACGCGCGGCGAGCGCTACCAGCCGGGCGCGCGCCCGATCGCGAGCGGCACGTACGAGCTCGTGCAGGAGGAAGATCACGTGCGGCTCGCGTACCAGCTCGATCAGGTCGACCACCAAGACGACACGCCGCCGGTCGAGGACGCTAGCCACCTCGTGCTGTTCGCGGCTGCGCCCGACGCGAGCGCGACGTGGACCACGACCGGCGGGCCGCAGCTGCTCGACGACGAAGGCGCGGAGATCGTGCTCGTCGGCGCGAAGGCGCCGCACGCCCTCGATCAGTAGCGGCCGTCGAACGCCTGGCTGTGGAACGCGAGCGCGACGCCGTACGTCGGCTCGGCGCGGTCGAGCAGGTTCGTGCCCGCGAACGCCTCGAGCACCCACCAGCGATGCAGCCACACGTCGACCGCGACGCGCGGCGCGACGAGCGGCGCATCGGCCTCGCCGTCGCGATCCGCCGCGCGCAGGATCGCGCCGTGGATCCCGCCGACGAGCTCGCCGCGCAGCGACACGCGGCCGAGCGGCACGCGCGCACCGACGACGCCGGCCATCGACATCAGCGCGACGCTGTCCCACGCGATCATGTCGCCGCCGCGGGTGGCGAACTGCATCGCGGGCGCGCCGGCGAACGTCGCCGCGAGATCGACGCCCGCGTACCAGTGCGGCGTCGCGTGCACACGCACGTCGAGGTAGAAGCCGTTGCCGCGCAGCGGGGTGACCGCGTTGCCGTCGAAGGTCCCGATCGTGTTGACGTAGCCGACGCGCTTGACGTCGAACGTCTTGCCGGCCGGATCGAACGCCTCCGAGCGCCAGCCGATCGCGAGCGACATCGCGCCGCCCTTGTCGAGCGCGTTGCAGTCGAGCGACGACGACGCCTCGCCCGCGCACTCGTCGGCGCGTGCGATCGACGACCAGGCGAGCACGGCAAGCAGCGCGATCCGCATGCGGCGAGCATCGCGCCGCGCGCGCCAGCGCGCCGTTAAGTCGCGATGAAGTACGCGAGCGCCTCGGCCATCTCCTTCGCCGGTTGCCCGTGACGCGCGACGAGCGCCTCGGTGAACCCGAGCTGCAGCAGCTTCGCGCGCGAGACGTCCGAGGCGAGCTCGCCGGCGAGCACGTACGCGAGGTGGACCATCGGCACGAAGTCGCTCGCGTGCGCGGCGAAGAACCAGCCGGTGTCCTCGACGACGAAGCCGCGCGACTGGCACCATGCCGGCGGCGCCATCGTGTCCTGCCATGGCTCGGCGAGCATGCGCTCGGCGGTCGGGATCTCGGCGCGCGTCACCGTGCACGCGATGTAGTTCGCGTCGCTCGGCTCGCTGCGCGCGAGCCGCGCGTTGCAGCGCGCGTGGATCGAGCTCAGCATCGCGGCGGCCTTGTCGCGGGTGCCGTCGCGCCAGCTCGGCGGCGCGAGCAGGTACCACAGCTCGGGCAGCGGCGACGACGGCGAGAACACGATCTGTTCGGGCTGCCAGCCCATCAGGTGACACTGCGATTCGACGCGGACGAGCACCCGCTCGCTGGCGAGCGCGGACGGCGTGGCGGGCCACCGCGTGAGGTTCGCGAGCGACTCGGCCGCGTGCAGGGGATCGCCGCCGAGGTAGCCGGCGATGTGGATCGCGCGCCGGTACAGCGCCTCGGCGCACAGCGGGTCGTCGCACGCGACCGCCTCCTCCGCGGCGGCGACGACCGCGGCGTAGAACTCGCGCGACACCTCGCTCACGCGAGCACGCCGCGCAGCGCCATCACGAGCAGCTCGTCGACGACCTGCTCGACCGCGGGCGCCTGCGGCTGCGTCACGAGCTGCTCGACGACGCCGCGGATCATGCCGAGCATCGCGGCAGCGGCGAGCTCGGCGTTCACCTTGCGCACCAGCCCGATCTCCATGCCCGACTGGAACGCGCGGCGCAGCAGGTCGCGGACGTCGGCGAAGAACTGATCGAGCCGCTCGGCCGCCTCGGCGTCGGGCGTGTGGCCGGCCGACAGCAGCAGCATCGCGAGCGGGCGATCGCGCACGATGTACTCGAGCGTGGCGACGACCTGCGCGCGCAGCTGCAGCTGCGGCGCCGGCGCGCTCTTGTCCTCGACCTCGATGCGGTGGATGCGCGCCCGCAGATCCGTCATCGCCTCGTCGAGGATCGAGTCGAACACCGCGGCCTTGCTCTCGAAGTACAGGTAGAACGTGCCGCGCGCGATCTGCGCCTTCTCGATGATCGAGTTGATCGACGCGCCGTGATAGCCGGCGTCGGCGAACACCCGCTTCGCGGCGGCCATGATCTGCGCGCGCCGCTCCTGCTTCGGCTCCGCGAGCGCCACGGCTAGCCGCCCCTGCGCGCCTGGTACGCCACGATCGCGCGCTCGAGCCCCGAGTACGCGCGGCGCCAGCGCAACTTCTGATCGACGATCCGGCCTTCATCGCAGTGGCGGTCGATCTCGGCTTCCAGCGCGCAGGCAAACGACGGCGAGTCGACGTACAGGTTGATCTCGTCGTACACGCCGTGCGAGAGCGCCGTGAAGTTCGCCGAGCCGACGTCGCTCCAGCGATGATCGATCACGACGACCTTGCTGTGCACCATGCGCGGCAGCAGCACGATCGTCAGGTTCTCGGGCGCGCCGGTGAGCCGGCGCAGCATGTCGCACGTCGCGCGGTTCGTCGCGCCGAGCACGTCCGCCTGATCGGCGGTGACGAGCTTGACCTGGACGCCGCGCTGCACGGCGCGCGCGAGCGCCGCGGTGAACCGGCGGTCGCCGAGGTATGCCATCTCGACGGTGAGCGACTGCCGGGCGGCGTCGATCAGCGCGAGCCGGTGGCTGATCATCGGGCAGCTGCGCTTTCTGTGCGCCTCGCGGCTGTGGACGAGGAAGTCGAGCCCGCGCGACGGATCGAACTCGTCGTGGCCGGCCATCCGCTCGCGCAGCCGCGCGATGTGCTGCGGGCCTTCGGCCTCGACGACCATGTCGATCCACTCCTTGGTGTGGTTGTCGCCGATGCCCATCGAGCCGAGCGCCATGAACCGATCGTCGACGATGTACACCTTGCTGTGATCGAAGCGCTTGCGCTCGTGCTCGACCGTGATGTTCGGGTGCGCGAGGATGCGCTCGGCGAGCGGGTTCGGCTTCTGCTTGAACGAGCCCGGCGCGCGGTACACGGCGCCGAGGAACCACGCCTGGATGCCGCGGATCGGATCGACGCGCTTGTGGAAGAAGCTCTGCTTGTTGCCGCCGGTGTACTCGTACACCGCGGCGATGCGATCCTTGTGGATCGTGACCTTCGCGCCGCGATCGGCGGCGGCGAGCACCGCCTCGGCGGCGAGGTTGCCGGTCTCGTCGTCGCGCCACAGGAACGCGCGGATCTCGACCGACTTTTCGGCGCCGCGGATGCGCTCGAGGATCGCCTGGAACGCGGCCTCTCCGGAGCCGAGCACGCGCAGCGAGCCGCCGTCGATCGGCGTCGACACCGCGTGCAGCGGTGCGGGCAGGCCGACGGGCTGCAGCTGTCGGACCCGCCGCGCGCGGCGGCGACCGGCAAACCACCCCGAACGTCGTCGAGCCGGACGGCGAGCCATCTAGATCCCATACGGTTAACGCACCCGGGACGATCGGTCAATTGTCGGTAACAGATGTAATCCCTGAGCTACGGTCGGTACGACACGCCGGCCAGCGGGATCGGTGGCAAACCCTTGGCGCCGGCCGGGAAGAAGGCGTAGGCGGCACCGACATCTACGGCGACGGTTCGCCCGCCGAGCCGGACGCCGCCAAACCCCAGCCCGATGCCCTCCCCGGAGCGGCTGTCGAGCAGGTAGCCGGCCTCGGCCAGCACGCGGCAGAAGCCCGTCCCGGCGAGCACGCTGGCGTTGACGAACGGTGCGGTGTCGACGCGGGTCATCGCGTCGAGGTTCTCGACGACGGCGCCGGCGCCGAACGTGACGACCGCGCTGCACACGTCGTCGGTGCACAGCGTCGCCTTCGCCCCGGCCGTGAACAGCCCGGCGCGATCGACGCTGAACGTCCTCGTCTCGGCGACGCGGTTCACGCTGGCGTCGACCGCCACCGCGAAGCGCGCGCGCCGCAGCAGCTCGACCTTGAGACCGCCGCCGTACATGATGTCGCGGGCGTCGATCGTCGTGCCCGTCGTGACGGACAGCTCCACGCCGTGCCCGATCCCGGCCGCGACGCTCGCGACGCCCGCGATCACGGTGCCGCGCACGGACACGTCGAACGCGCCCTCGGGCAGCGCGCTCGCGGTGCCGAGCGCGAAGGCGCGGTCGCCCGCGGCGTCGCGCTGGATCGCGAGGTCGAGCGGTGTCGGGTCGGCCGCAGGTGTAGCGTCCGACGCGACAGGTTCGGTGAGACCAGGCGCCACCGGCGCGGGATCGGCGGCGGCGAAGCTGGCGGAACTCGACACGAGCGCGATCATGAATTTTCGCATTCCGCCAGCCATCAGCAACGGCCGTGCCCTGACGCGCCGGGCGCGTGGTGAACTAGGCAACTCGCGGCGGTTGCCAATGCAAACACCCGCCGGAGCTGCCCTGCAATGTCGGCCACTTGGCTTGGCTTGAAGCTTGCTCTCGCGCGAAGCCGTGTGTGACGTCGAGCTGACCGGTATCCGCAAGGTCTACGAGGGCCAGACGCGTCCGGTAATTCCGGACCTCGATCTGACGATCCTGGCCGGCCAGATGGTCGTGCTGGTCGGCCCGTCGGGGTGCGGCAAGTCGACGACCCTGCGCATGGTCGCCGGGCTCGAGGAGCCCACGGCCGGCACGATCACGATCGACGGCCGCGACGTCACCCACCTGCCGCCGGCCGAGCGCGACATCGCGATGGTGTTCCAGAGCTACGCGCTGTACCCGCACATGACCGTGTTCGAGAACATGGCGTTCGGGCTGCGCATCAAGCACGTCGCGAACGACGAGATCGTCCGGCGCGTGCGCGCGGCGGCGGCGAGCCTGGGGCTCGAGCCGTACCTCGAGCGCCGGCCCAAGGCGCTGTCGGGCGGCCAGCGCCAGCGCGTCGCGATCGGCCGCGCGGTCGTCCGCCAGCCCAAGGTGTTCCTGTTCGACGAGCCGCTGTCGAACCTCGATGCCAAGCTGCGCGGCGACATGCGCCGCGAGATCGCGCGCATCCACCGCGAGTCGAAGGCGACCGCGATGTACGTCACCCACGATCAGATCGAGGCGATGACGCTCGCCGATCAGATCGTCGTGCTCAAGGATGGCGTCGTCCAGCAGATCGGCTCGCCGGTCGAGATCTACGAGCGCCCCGCGAACCGCTTCGTCGCGGGCTTCTTCGGCACGCCGACGATGAACTTCCTCGCCGCCGATCTCGCGCAGACCGGCGAGCGCCAGAGCGCGCGCGGCGCCGGCTTCGAGATCCCGCTGCAGACCGCGCCCGCGCTGCGCCCCGCGCAGGCGGCGAGCGACCGGATCGTCGTCGGCATCCGGCCCGAGAAGCTGTCGCTCACGCGCCGCGACTCCGACATCGCCGTCCAGGGCGAGGTCGCGATGCGCGAG
>JBLMXA010000791.1:0-3583 GCA_050257515.1 Acidobacteriota bacterium
GCTAGGGGCTGTCCCTAATTGAGCCATAGCGAGATGCACGCGACGTGTACGAGCGCGAGGTAGCTCGCGCGAGTCTTGTCGAATCGCGTCGCGACTCCGCGAAAGCGCTTGAGGCTGTGGAAGAACAGCTCGACCAGGTACCGCTTCCGGTAGAGCTTGCGGTCTTTCGGTATCGCGCGCCTTCGCTCTGGCTTCGAGGCGATGACGGCCTTGATCCCGCGCGCCTTCAGCTCGGCGCGAAACTCGTTCGAGTCGTAGCCCGTGTCGCCAACCAATGCGTCGCCTCGGGCGTAGTCGAGCAGCTCAGGCGCGGCGATCAGCTCGTGCCGCTCGCCGGGAGTCAGCGTGACGTGGAGCGGCCGCCCTTTCGCGTCGACGATCGCGTGGACCTTGGTCGAAAAACCTCCTCGAGAGCGTCCCAGAGCATTCTGTTGGATCCCCCTTTTCCGCCCGACGCATCCTGGTGTGCGCGGATCGTGGTGCCGTCGACGATCGACGCTGTTTCGTCTACGTCGATTTGGAGCTCGCGGAACACCTGCGACCAGACGTCTTTGGCCGCCCAGTTGCGAAAGCGGTTGTAGACGGACTTCCAGTTGCCGAAGCGCTCGGGGAGGTCTCGCCATTGGATCCCTGTTCGCGCGCGGAAGATGACCGCGTCCACGAAGAGGCGGTCGCCGCGAGTGGCCTTGCGCCCCTGCGCGCGGCTGGGGAGCAGCGGTTGAAGTCTGGCCCACTGCGCGTCCGTCAACGCGTGCCGATGCATGGAGATCTTGGATCACGGCGAGGATCGCCGCTCAAGATCCTCGTCGCGCGATCGCGTAACCGATCGAGATGATCGGCTTTCCGGTCGTACTCGTACTCGTACTCGTGCTCGTGCTCGATGCGGGCGCGCAGATCGAGCACGAGCACGAGTACGAGTACGAGCACGACCAACGCGGACCGTGGTCAATTAGGGACAGCCCCTAGAGCGCGACGCCGCTCGTGCTGCAGATCTTCTTCGCCTGGTCGCGCAGCGCGTTGCCGTCCTTGGTGCCCGGCAGCAGGCTCACGTACTTCTTGGCGGTGTCGGCGTCCTTGGTGCGGCATGCGGACAGCGTGCAGCCCATGATCGACTGGATGTTCGACTTGTCGTCGAGCTTGAGCATGTCGCAGTAGTGCAGGACGTCCTTGTCGCGGCCGTCGATCATCGCCTGCTTGAAGGCCTTGTCGAGATCGGCCGCGTTGGTCGGATCGGGCGGCGGCGCCTCCTTCGGCTTGGCCTCGGGCGCCGGCGGGCCCTTGTGCTCGGGCGGCGGCGCGGCCGGCTTGTCGTCGTCCGGGTGCGCCTTCGCCTGCTTCTCCATGTCCTCTTTGGCCTGCTGCTCGCTGCTCTTGCTGCAGCCGAGTCCGAGCACGAGCGCCCCACCGACGATCAACCCGACGATCGCGTGTTTCATGCCGCGAGGATACTACGGCTGCGTGGGCGAACGGGGCCTCGGGCCGAGCGCCGCGGGCGCCTCGGGGTCCGGCTCGAGCAGCGGCAGCAGCACGCACAGCTCGCGCGCGACGTGGCGGCAGCGGTGACGCACGAAGTCGAGCGCGTACGGCTCGGCGAGCAGCACGACGAGCGTCGCGTCGTACCAGAAGCTCATCGCGTAGGCGTCGGGATCGATGATCTCGCCGTGCGAGCTGCCGGGCGCGTGCGTCACGAGCGCGCGCCGTGCGAGGAACGGCCAGCGCGCCCCCTCGACGTCGTCGGGGACGCGCGCCGCGGCGATCAGCTGCGCCCCGCGCGTGACGAACGCGTTGCTCGCGCGATCGATCGACGCGAGCGCGCGCAGGTACGCCTCGATCCGATCGATGACGCGCGCGCCAGGCGGCAGCGCCGAGCCCGGCGCGACGGTCACCGCGGGCAGCTTCGCGACCTCCCAGCGCCTGCGGATCGCGCGCAGCTGGCGCGTCGCGCGCTCGAACGCGGCCTCGACATCGTGCTCGTGCCCGGTCGACCGCTCGACGCGGGTCGGCAGCTCGACGCGCAGGAACTCGCCGCCGCCGAGCGCGAGCGTGCGCGCCGGCACGCCGGTGCGCGATGCGGCCTCGTCGTCGTCGAGGATCCGCGCACTCGTCGCGCCGGTCTCCTCGATCAGCTCCTTGAGCGCGTCGCGGACCTCGTCGTCGATCACGAGGAGCTGCACTCCTCCCCGCCGGCAAAGCCGGCAGGGCCCCCACCTCGCATCGCCTCGCTTCGCTCGGCGTGGCATCCGAGCACCGTCGTCGACACCATCGTCGCGGGCTGCGGGAAGAACAGGTAGTTCGCGATCGCGGGCTCGCCGCCGTACAGCTGCCGCCACGCGCCGGCGTGGTAGCCGGGCGGCGCGTGCGCGATCTCGCCGAAGTCGACGTGAAGCAGCTCGTACGCGGGCAGGATCGCGACGAGCTTCTGCATGCGCGGCAGCAGCGGCGCGTCGTAGACGCCGGCGCGCGGCTTCTCGGTGACGACGCCGTCGCGCACGTCGATCGCGACCTGCTGCACCGCCGCGACCCGCGCCCGCTGGCTGATGACGACGCGCAGGTACAGCTCGCTGACGTCGCCGAGCTCGTCTCCGTTGTCGAGCCGTACGTCGTGATCGCGCACCTGCACGACGCACGGCGTGCGGCCCATGCACAGCACGTAGATGTAGTCGCACGGCTCGTCGTCGCCGCCGGCGCGTACGAACGTCGCGGCCGCGAGCTCGGTCGCGAGCTCGTCGGCGAGCGCGGCGAGCTCGTCGGCGGGCAGGCCCGCGGCGCCGGCGTCGTCGGGCTCGCCCCACGTGCGCGTCGGGTACAGGAGCTCGAGCGCGCGATCGACCGAGGCGAGCATCTCGCCCTTGCGGTCGTCACAGCCCGCCTTGCTCTTGCAGTTGGTACAGCCCGCCTTCTCGGCCACGAGCCACTATAGCCCGACGCGCTCGCTCGGCGGCTGCGAAAGTCCGAAGCCCTCGTGGAGCGTCCGCACGGCGAGCTCCGCGTACTTGCGGGCGATCACGCACGAGATCTTGATCTCGCTCGTCGAGATCAGCTGGATGTTGATGCCCTCCTGCGACAGCAGCTGGAACATCAGCTTGGCGACGCCGGCGTGCGACCGCATGCCGACGCCGACGACCGAGACCTTGCTGATCTCGTCGTCGTACGCGATGCGCTCGCCCGAGGCGCCGACCAGGTCGGGCACCTTGTCCTTGAGCAGATCGATCGAGCGCTTGCGGTCGAGCTTGGGCACCGTGAACGTCAGATCGGTGGTGCCGTCGAAGCCCTGGTTCTGCACGATCATGTCGACCGAGATGTTCGCGTCTGCGAGCGGCGCGAACACGCGCGCGGCGATGCCGGGCGTGTCGGGCAGGTCCTCGAGCGTGATCTTCGATTCGTCGCGTGACGCGGTCACGCCGGAGACGACGACTTTCTCCATGGAGGGCTCCTCGGGGACGACCCACGTCCCCTGCACATCGGAAAAGCTGGAACGCACGTGGATCGGCACGCCGTACTTCATGCCGAGCTCGACCGAGCGGATCTGCAGGACCTTCGCGCCGAGCGACGCGAGCTCGAGCATCTCCTCGTAGCTGATGCG
>JBLMXA010000792.1:0-5911 GCA_050257515.1 Acidobacteriota bacterium
CGAACAAGCTCGTCGAGCGGGGCAAGGGCATCGACAAGGGCCTGCGCCAGCGCACGCTCGCGCGCCTCGGCAAGGACCTGAGAGCGGTCGGCACCGCGGTCGGCCTGCTATCGCAGCAGCCCGCCGCGTACCTCGCCGATCGGCGAGCCCGGCTCGTGCGCGCGAAGCACATCGACGTCGCGCAGGTCGAGGCGAAGCTCGCCGAGCGCACCTCCGCGCGCGCCGCGAAGGACTACGCGCGCGCCGACGCGCTCAAGGCCGAGCTCGCCGCGATGGGCGTGCAGCTGCACGACCGGGACGGCGGCGGGACCTACTGGTCCGTGCAAGACTAGATCGATGGCCGACGACGCGAAGACCGAGACCGCCCTCGTGCGCCCGATGATCGCGAGCGATCTCGATCGCGCGGGCAAGGGCCAGCTCGTCTACGTCGGCCGCGACGGCGAGGTCAAGGATCCGCGCGCGGTACGCACGCGGCAGACCGCGGCGTACGTCGCGTTCGGCGGCGTCACCGCGGCCGGCGTGGCGCTCGCGGCGACCTCGTTTCCCGTGCTCGTGCCGTTCTACCTCGTGCTCGGCGGGCGCTTCCTCGGCACCGTGCGCGCGGTCAAGCGCGTCAACGAGGCGAGCGTCGCGCTGTCCCGCGGCGACGCGATCGAGGGCCGCAAGCTCGCCGAGCCGGTGACGCGCGCGTGGTGGGCGCCCGGCCGCGTGCGCGCGCTCGCCGAGCTGCGCGTCGCGATCGCCGACGCGCTCGAGGGCAAGGGCGAGCAGGCGCTCGATCGCGTGCGTCACGCTCGCGCGAAGCTGTCGCCGCGCCTCGTCCAGCACCAGTTCTCGTACTACACCGAGATCAACCTGCTGATCGCGCTCGGCCGCATCAAGGAGGCGCGCGCGCTGCTCGAGACGCGCGGCGGCGTGCCCGGTGGCGAGGTGCTCAAGCTCTCGTACTGGATCGCGCAGATGCACCTGTGGGTCGCCGAGGGCTCGATCCAGCCGGGCGACATCGACGACGGCGAGCTGCACGACCGCATGCGCAAGGGCCTGTCGATGACCGCCGGCGCCGACCTGCTGCTGCTGTGCGCGTGGTGCTACGCGCACAAGGGCGAGCACGACGACGCGCGCTTCGCCTGGCGCCAGGCCCGGGAGCGCGAGGGCTCGCACCGCCTCGACGTCACGATGCCCAAGCTCGCCGAGTGGATGAAGCAGTACAAGGAAGCGCATCCCGAGGTCGAGGCAGCCGAGCCCGACGAGCTCTGATCCCGACGAACAGGGAAGCGGAACAGCAACCGGAATTCTGGATTCAGGTTCCTGTTCCGCTTCTCTGCTCGTCGTGATCTCCCGCGAGCAGCTGGTCGGGCTCGCCGGAGCGCCATGCGACTACTTCTCTTCGGCGTCTTCGGAGAGGTACGCGAGGATCACCTCGTCGAGGCTCTTCTCGGAGATCAGGCCCTGCCCGAAGCCGCGGCCCTCGTCCTCGCGGGCCTTGCGGACGCGCTGCGCGGCCGGCGCGGCGGCCTTCGGCGGCGCGCCGACGATCACCGCCGGCCGCGTCATCACGACGTTGCTCGGCGCCGAGCGGATCGGCGCGGTCGCGTTGCGCTGCGGCGTCGGCGTCTTCGGGCGCGCGGCCACCCCTGCGGGCGGCGTCACGACACGGTTGTTCGGCGGTGACGGCGGCGCGATCCGCACCGGCGGCGGCGTCGCGCTCGGGCGCGGCGTGCCGATCGGCGGCGAGAGCACCGCGATGCGGCCGGTCTTCTCCTTCATCGGCACGTTGTCCGACGGCGGCTTCGCGCGGCTCACCGAGTACTGGCCGGGACGCTCGGCGCGCTCGCCGGGCGGCGGCTCGACCGACGGCGTCGCCGGCGAGTAGATCTCGATCGGCTGGCTCTCGCTGTCATCGCCCGGCTTGCGGATCTTGCCGTCGGCGAGCGGCCGCGACACCACCGTCGGCGGCGTGATCGACGGCCGCGGCGCGTTCGGGCGCGCCATCGGCGGCAGCGCGGCCGCGCCGTGGCTCGCGGGACGGTCACCGGTCGGCGTGTGGCGCACCGGCGACGACGAGTCGCCCTTCGCGCGAGCCGGCACCGCCTCGGGCGGCATCACGACCGGGATCGTGATCTCGGGCGACGACACCTCGGTGTCGCGCGGCGCGCGCGCGCGCGAGCTGCCCTGATCGGCGACGATCTCGATCTCCGGCGACGATGGCTCGTCGCCCGGCAGGATCGGCAACGGCGTCGACATCCGTACCGGCGGCGTCGCCGCGCGCTGGCCAGTCGGCGCACCTGACGCGGCGGCGTTCGCGGCCGCGATCGCGGCGGCCACCGCGCCGGAGTTATCCGAGTACGTCGGAGCGTCGTCCGTCGGCGCCGGCGGCGCGATCACCGGCGGGCTCACCTTCTGCGGCGTCTGCGTGCGCGACGCCTTGGGCACCGTCAGCTCGATCGGCACGCTCGCGTCGCCGGCCGGGAGCGTCTCGAGCGGGATCGACGCGATGTCGGCCTCGGGCAGCTCGGCGACCGGCATCATGTCGGTGTTCGCGCGCTCGCCCTTCTTCGCAGGCTCGGCGCCCGCCGGCGCGCTCGCGCTCGGCTCGAGACCCGGCGTCCCACCGAGGTACTGGTCGATCTTGTCGTCGAAGGCGCCTCGCCTGAGGTCCTTCATCACGGCCTTGTGCTGAGCCTGCATCAAGGACTTGATCGCTTCCTCGTTCGCGCCGGCGTCGTAGACGAGCTTGCGCGTCGAGACGATCACGCCCTCGTAGAACAGGTGCGTGAACAGGTGGGGGCTGAGGACACCCGAGTCTTCGGTCTGGACGTGAAAGACCAGCCCTCGGTACCGGACGTTGTGGTTGTACCCGAGGATGGGCGAGCGCTTGGCCACCTGAACACCGAGGGTACCACGACCGCTCGGGCTTGTAATTCCGCCTCGGGGTTGGTACTCACCCTCTCTGGGCTTCAATCAAGAAGCTGGCTTGGAGGCCCCGCGAGCGCGGGGTAGGCATATCCCGTGACTACCACAGTGGAGTCGAAGTTCGTCGAGTTGGTGCGGTCTTGGCTGGTGTCCTTACCTCATGACCTCAAGATCGCGTTCGATGCCATGGACGACGAGAACCTCCCCCGCACGGCGCGCGAGCTCGCCACCGGGGTCGTGATCTACATCGTCACACCCAAGGACTCGACGGCAGACAAGAATGACCAGATCGTCCGCTACGCCGATGACGCGCTGCTGCTGCGTCTCGCGCTGCAGAAGGCGCTCGACAAGGGCGAGGACGAGCAGGCGTTTCGCGAGCGGTTCCCCGAGCTGTTCGAAGGCCTGGACGACAACCTCAAGCTCTGCAAGTCGATCATCGGCGAGCTCATGACCTGGGTCGAGCAGAAGGTCCCGTCGCTCAAGTCGATCAGCTACAAGGGCAAGAAGATCGCGACGTACCTCGATGACGACGAGGCGCGCGAGCAGCTGTTCGACGACGGCCTCGTGTTCCGGACCGACTATCCGGTGGACGAGAAGACGATCGGCGACAAGCTCAAGCGCGCCGCGACGGTCGTCGACGTGATGAAGCGCCACCGCGCCGAAGAGCAGCGCGCCAAGGGCTTCGCCGCGAGCTAGCTGATCGCCGTTCGCTGTCGGGCTCAGAGGTTCAGAGATCGACGAGCTCGAAGCTCGTGATCGGCTCGCCGAGGAAGCGCGGCGCGAGCTCGTCGAGGCGAGAGATGTCGGTGGCGTAGCACTCGAGCCGCCCGGCCTCGCTGCGGCGATCGTCTCGCGGCGAGCTGGCTGCGAGCTGACGGCTGGCTGCGTCCGCCATCGCGGACGCCGAGTCGACGACGTCGACCTCGCGGCCCGCGAGCTCGTGTGCGACGCGAGCGAGCACGCCGCGCAGCAGCGGGTAGTGCGTGCAACCGAGCACGAGCGTGTCGATCGCCGGATCCAGCGCGAACAGCTGCGCGAGGTAGCGGCGCGCGACCGCGAGCGCGACCTCGTCGTCGGTCCAGCCTTCCTCGGCGAGCGGCACGAGCAGCGGGCACGCGAGCGCGACGAGGTGCGCACCCGGATCCCGCGCGGCGATCGCCTGGGCGTACGCGCTCGAGCGGACCGTCGCGAGCGTGCCGATCACGCCGATGTGGCGATCCTGCGAGGCCGCGAGCGCGGCGTCGGCGCCCGGCTCGACCGCGCCGATCACCGGCACCGGGCTCGCCTCGCGCAGCGCGGGCAGCGCGTTCGCCGAGGCGGTGTTGCACGCGATCAGCACGAGCTTCACGCCGCGGTCGAGCAGGAAGCGCTGGCAGGCGAGCGAGTACTTCTCGACGGTGCGCGGGCTCTTGCTTCCATAAGGAACACGCGCGGTGTCTCCGAGGTAGATGATGTCCTCCCCGGGGAGCGCCCTACGGAGCGCCCTGACGACGGTGAGCCCGCCGACCCCCGAATCGAACACTCCGATCGCGTGACGCTGCGTCAACTTCGACGAGAACTGCCCCATGACGGCTCCGGATTGCGACGAGCTGTCACAGCCGGCAACTCAACTTGCCAGACCGCCGAGCGCGTCGCCAGCAAAACGCGCTAGCGGGCGCGACGCTTCCGCGCCTTGCACCGGGTCTTGGGGCGAGCCTCGAAGGCCCACAAAAGATCGAGGAAGGTCGCGGGCTTCTCGTCGAGCTCGGCGTAGAACGCCGTGATGCCCGGCATCGAACGCTCGGCGTCGGGCAGGTGTTGCTCGGTGATGCGACCTTGCACTGCGCGCCGCCTCCGAGCACGGTCCGTACCAAGCCCGATCGTGGTAGACGTTTCGACCCTGTCATGTCCGCGGATTCCGCAGCCCAGCGCGTGCGCGGCCTCGTCGAGGCCGACCCGATCGTGCTCGTCGAGATCGCCGGCGCGGTCGGCGCCAGCGGACGGTTCCCGCCGGACGCGGTGACCCAGCTCGCCGTCGAGCATGCTGTCCGGCTGGCGGACGCCGACAAGGCGCGGCTGCGCGCCGCCGTCGAGCTGGCGATCATGGGCCACGACGTCGATGCCGCGCTCGAGTGGATGCACCGCGCGGGCATCCTGCGCGTGCTGTTCCCCGAGCTCGAGGCGACCGTCGATCTCGTGCAGGAGCCCGGCCGCCAGCACAAGGACGTGTGGGCTCACACCAAGCAGGTCGTGAAGCAGACGGTGCGCCGCCCGCTCGTGCGCTGGGCCGCGCTGCTGCACGACATCGGCAAGGTCCCGACGCGCACCTATACGCCCGACGGCGTGCACTTCCACGGTCACGCCGAGGTCGGCGCGCGCATGTTCGACAAGGTCTACCCGCGGTTCACGTTCGCGCGCGACGAGCGCCAGACGATCCGCTTCCTCGTCAAGCACCACCTGCGCACGAACCAGTACAGCGAGCAGTGGACCGACAGCGCCGTGCGGCGGTTCCACCGCGAGATGGGTGCGTACATGACCGACCTGCTCGACCTGTCGCGCGCCGACATCACGAGCAAGCGGCCGGGCCGCCGCAAGCAGCTGCTCGAGCAGATCAGCGCGCTGTCGGATCGCGTCCACGTCCTCGCCGAGGAGGACGCGAAGCTGCCGCCGCTGCCGGGCGGCGTGGGCAACGCGATCATGGAGGCGTTCGAGCTGCCGCCGTCGCGGCTGATCGGCGATCTCAAGCGCGCGCTCGAAGGTGCCATCGAACGCGGCGAGCTCGAGGCGCGGCGCGAGGACGCCTACTACGTCGCGCACATCGCGCGCTCGGGGCTCGTGCCGAACGTCGCGCCGGAGAAGCTCGCGGCGATCATCGCGGCGGGTGGTGATCTCCACGCGCCCGACGACGACGAGGGCATGCACAGGGGCGTCGATCCCGACGATCCGTCGGCGGGCGTGCTGAGCTGCGGGCACGATCCGGAGAACGACCCGTGCAAGCACCGCGACGCCGACTAGTTAC
>JBLMXA010000793.1:0-2659 GCA_050257515.1 Acidobacteriota bacterium
CTCGCCGGCAAGATTCACGTCGGCCTCGAGAACTATGCGGGCGGCCGCGCCGGCGATCCACCGTCAGTGGGTTTGGCCGCGCGCTTGCGCGAACTGCCGCTGCGCGTCGACCGGCTGAAAACCGGAACGCCGCCGCGCATCGACGGTCGCAGCATCGATTTCACCGGCCTGGCCGAGCAGCCCGGCGACGATCCCGCGCCGGTGTTCTCGTTCACGGGATCGGCGGCCGATCATCCGCGCCAGGTCAGTTGCTGGATCACGCATACCTGCGAGCGGACGCATGACGTCATCCGCGGTGCGCTCGATCGCTCGCCGCTGTACACCGGCAGGATCGAGGGTATCGGTCCGCGCTATTGCCCGTCGATCGAGGACAAGGTGGTGCGCTTCGCCGACAAGGCGTCGCACCAGGTGTTCGTCGAGCCCGAGGGCCTCGACGTCGTCGAGATCTACCCGAACGGCATCTCGACGTCGCTGCCGTTCGACGTGCAGTGGGCGCTCGTGCGCTCGATGCGCGGCTGCGAGAACGCGCACCTGCTGCGTCCCGGCTACTCGATCGAGTACGACTACTTCGACCCCCGGGCGCTCCGCTCGACGCTCGAGACGAAGGCGATCCGCGGCCTCTTCTTCGCCGGCCAGATCAACGGCACCACCGGCTACGAGGAAGCGGCGGCGCAGGGGCTGCTCGCCGGCATCAACGCCGGGCGGTTCGTGCGCGGCGACGAGGGCTGGTGCCCGCGCCGCGACGAAGCCTATCTCGGCGTGCTCGTGGACGACCTCGTCACGCGCGGCGTGACCGAGCCGTATCGGATGTTCACTTCGCGCGCCGAGTACCGGCTCTCGCTGCGCGAGGACAACGCCGATCTTCGCCTCACCGAGGCGGGGCGCCGGCTCGGCGTCGTCGACGACGCGCGCTGGAGCGCGTTCGCGCGCAAGCGCGACGCGATCGCGCGCGAGCAGGAGCGCCTCAAGTCGACGACGGTCAATCCGAACGTCGTTGCGCGGCTCGAGCAGGAGCGCGTGCTCGGCGCGCCGCTCGAACGCGACCACTCGCTCGCCGACCTGTTGCGCCGGCCCGGCGTGACCTACGCCGCGCTGACGACGCTGCCGGGTGCCGGGCCGCCGGTCGACGATCCGGTCGTCGCCGAGCAGGTCGAGATCGCGGCGAAGTACGCGGGATACATCGACCGGCAACGCGACGAGATCGAGCGCCACCGCGCGCTCGAGGACCTGCGGCTGCCCCCGGACATCGACTATCACGCCGTGCGCGGCTTCTCGGCCGAGGTGCAGCAGAAGCTCGCGTTGCATCGGCCCGAGACCGTCGGGCAGGCAGCGCGCATCTCGGGCATCACGCCGGCCGCGATCTCGCTCCTCCTCGTGCATCTCAAGCGCGGCCTCGCCCAAGCCGCGCCCGAGCGGCGTCGGGCGTGAGCGCCGCAGGGTCGCCCGAAGGCGCTCGCCCCCTCCCTCGGGGAGGGAGCGCGCGAAGCGGCGCAGCGGCAAGCCTGGAGGAGGGCATCGCGCCGCAGGATCTCGACGAAGGGCTCGCCGCGCTCGCCGCCGCGGGCATCGTGCTGCCGCCGCAGGCGGCCGACAAGCTCGCCGCGTTCCTCGCGCTCCTCGTGAAGTGGAATCGCACGTACAACCTGACGGCGATCCGCGATCCCGAGCAGATGATCACGCACCACGTGCTCGATGCGCTGTCGGTGCTGCCGCATCTGCCGACGCGCGCGGTGCGCGTGCTCGACGTCGGATCGGGCGGCGGCGTACCCGGCCTTCCGCTCGCGATCGCGCGGCCGGCCTCGACGTTCGTCCTGCTCGACGCGAGCCAGAAGAAGGGCGCGTTCCTGCAGCAGGCGGCGATCGAGCTCGGCTTGGGCAACGTCGAGGCGGTCACGGCGCGCGTCGAGGACTACGCACCGGCCGCGCCGTTCGACGTCGTCGTCTCGCGCGCCTTCTCCGACCTCGCGACGTTCGCGCGCGCGGGGTTGCGCCTGCTGGCGCCAGCCGGCCGGCTCCTCGCGATGAAGGGCGCGCTTCCGAGCGACGAGATCGCGGCGCTGCCTCCCGGCGTACGCGTCGTCGCGACGCCCACGATCGTCGTGCCCGGCCTCGACGCAGCGCGCCATCTCGTCGTGATGGAGGTCGCGTGACGCGCATCATCGCGGTGGCGAACCAGAAGGGCGGCGTCGGCAAGACGACCACCGCCGTCAACCTCGCGGCGAGCCTCACCGCGATGAAGCGGCGCGTGCTGCTCGTCGATCTCGATCCGCAGGGCAACGCGACCACCGGCGCCGGCGTCGACAAGCGCGCGCTGAAGGACACGGTCTACCAGGTGCTGCTCGGCGAACGCAAGATCGCCGACGTGCGCGTCGCCTCGCCGTCCGGCGGTTTCGACCTCGTGCCGTCGAATCGCGATCTCGCGGGCGCCGAGGTCGAGCTCGTCGACTTGCCGGAGCGCGAGATGCGGCTCAAGGACGCGCTCGCCGAGGCGCTTTCGCAGATGCGGGCGGCGATCACCGAAGTCGCGCCCGACTACGACTTCATCCTGCTCGACTGCCCGCCGTCGCTGTCGCTGCTCACGCTGAACGGGCTCTGCGCCGCGGATTCCGTGCTGATCCCGATGCAGTGCGAGTACTACGCGCTCGAAGGATTGTCCGAT
>JBLMXA010000794.1:0-2765 GCA_050257515.1 Acidobacteriota bacterium
CGCGTCGGGATCCGGCGACAGCAGCTCCACCACCTTCTCGTACAGCGGCCGCGCGTCGCCGCCGTGCGCGCACTGCGCGAGGACGAGGTACTGCAGGCCCGCGTCGGCCTCGCCGTTCGGCAGTCCCTTCAGGATCTCGATCGAGCGCTTCGCGTCCGCCGCCGCCTTCGCGCAGCGGCCGAGCTCCTGCTCGATCTGCGCGACCATCGCGAGGCTCTCGGCGACGTCGCCGGTCTTCGGTCCCAGCACCTGCTCGCGGATCGCGAGCGCGCGCGAGGCGTGGTCGAGCGCCTTGACGTGATCGCCTTTTTCCTCGTAGACGCCGGCGAGCGCGTCGAGCACGTTCGCGACCTTCTGCGGCTGCGGCGTCTTCGCCGCCGCCCGGCGCGCGAGCACGTCGGAGAGCACGTCGATCGCCTGCTTCAGCTTGTGCTGGTGCTTGAGCGTGATCCCGAGGTTGTACTTCGCCATCAGCGCCATCGCGCTGTCGGCGCCGAGCGCCTTGGCCCAGATGTCGTAGGCGCGCTGGTACTGCGTGCTCGCGAGGTCGTGATCGCCGAGCGCGCCGGCGACGTTGGCGAGCGAGTTCAGCGTCAACGCGACCGTCGGGGCCTCGGGACCGAACACCGCCTCCTTGATCGCGAGCGACTGATCGAGCTCTCGCTTCGCCTCGGCGTAATGGTGAGCCTCGAACTGCAAGTTCGCGGTCGACTGCAGCGCGCGGGCGTAATCGGGATCATGCTCGCCGAGCTCGGACCGGAACAGCTCGAGCGCACGATTCGCCAGAGGCAGCGCGCCGGCGTAGTCCGAGCGCTCGAAGCGCAGGTTCGCCCAGGCGTTGAGCACGCTCGCGAACGCGAGGCGGTCGGAGCCGTGCTCGAGCAGCGCCGCGGCGTCGGCGTACGCCTTGTCGCTGTCATCGAACTTCGACTGCCCGGCGTACGCGATGGCGAGCGCCTCGAGCGCTTGCGCCCTGGCGCCCGCGGGATCGCCGGCGCGCGCCGCGAGCAGCTCGGAAGACCGGGCGACCTCGATGGCATCGCCCGCGCGGTCGGCGTCGACGAGCGCCTCGGCCTCGAGCGACAGCACGCGAGCGCCGAGCTCGTCGTCCTTCGCGCGCGCTGCCGCGGTCGCCGCCTCGCGCAGCGGGTCGATCGCAGCCGAACCGTCCCCGCGCCGCCACGCCTCGTAACCGATCGTCGCATCGACGCGCGCGAGCGCAGGCGCCCAGTCGAGGTCGAGCGCGCGCTGCCGCAGCGCGGGGAGCTCGGCGATCGCCTTCTTGTCGCCGAGGAGCTCGAGCGTGTTCGCACGCGCGACGTCGAGCTCGAGCTGCGCGACCGGCGCGCGCACGGTCGCCTTCGGCGGCTCGCGCTCGAGCAGCGCGCTGATGTCGCTGCACTCCTGGATCGACGGCAGCCCGTTGGCGGCGCGGATCGCCTCGTCGACCATGTCGGGCGTCGGCGCGCTGGTCAGCGCGGTGACGAGCGCCGCGAGCTCGGCGCGCCTGGCGTCGAGGCAGCGCGTGCGGCGAGCGTCGAGGTCCGCGGTCTGGTCGCCATGCGACGTCGCCTCGCAGCTCTCGACGCGCATCACCGTCCACGCGGCGGCGCGCCGGTCGAGGATCGCGGCGGTGCGGGTCGCGGCGTCGCCCGCATTCGGGCGCTTCGTCGCGGCGAACGCGGCCTCGAGGCGCGGCACGCTGCCGGGGACCCACACCTGCGCCATCGGCGCGGCGACGTTCGCGCACGGGTCGGCCGCCGGCGTGCGCGCCCACCACGTCGCGCCGACCGCGACCGCTGCCGCGCCGAGCGCGATCGACGCGACCGCGATCCGGTTGCGCCGCCGCGCCGGGTCGAGCTCGTGCAGCAGCTCGGTCATCGACGGCCAGCGGTCGGCCGGCCGGACCGCGAGCCCGCGCGCGAGCGCCTTCGTGATCCGCGCCGGCACGCCGGCGATCCGCCGCCGCGGCCCCTGCGCGATCACCGCGCGCCGGACCTCCGCGACCTTGCCGGCATCCTCCGCCGCCACGAGATCGCCGAACGGATCGGCGTCGAGCGCCTCCCACAGCGCCAGGCAGAACGCGAACTGATCGCTGCGCGCATCGGCGACCTTGCGCTCGAGCTGCTCGGGCGCCATGTACCGCAGCGTGCCCACCAGCGCGCCGTGCTGCGTCAGGTGCGCGTCGGGCGCGGTCAGCGGTGCCTCCTCATCCGACGACATCGCGAGGCCGAAATCGCCGACCGCCACGCGCCCGTCGCGGCCGACGAGCACGTTGTCGGGCTTGAAGTCGCGGTGGACGAGCCCGACCGCGTGCACCGCGGCGAGGCCGGCACCGACCTGCGCGAACATGTCGACGACCTCGCGCCACGTGCGGCGCTCCTGCAGCCACGCGGTGAGCGTGACGCCGTCGACGTACTCCATCGCGATGAACAGCCGGCCACGATCGCTGCCGACCTCGTGGATGCGGACGACGTTGGGGTGCTCGAGCCGGGCCATCGCCTGCGCCTCGCGGAGCAGGCGCGCGCGGTACGCGGGCACGTCGGCCTCGGCGCGCACCAGCTTGATCGCGACGCGGCGGCCGAGGTCGGCGTCCACGCAGTCGAGGACGACGCCCATGCCGCCCTCGCCGAGCTTCTTGCGCACGCGGAACCGGCCGATCGCGGCCGGCAGCTCGCCGCTCGGCGCCGCGTCGACCGCGGGCATGTCGAGCGTCGAGTCGGGCTCGCTGCCGGCGGCAAGCTCTGGGCTCGGCACGGACTCCG
>JBLMXA010000795.1:0-9837 GCA_050257515.1 Acidobacteriota bacterium
ACCGAACGCTCGGCAAACGTCGCCGCGTCGCGCCACGCTCGCTCGGCGAGCGCGAGGTCGGCGCGCGACGCCAGCGTGGTGGCCAGCACGGTCGAGCGATCGGCCAGCTCGATCGCCAGCAGGTCGTCGAGCACGCGCCGCGCCTCGTCGTAGCGGCCGAGGTGGGTATCGATCTCGCCGAGCGTCGTCACCACGAGCTGGTGGTTGGTGTCGTCGTTGCCGAACGGCGCCGAGAGCTGCAGCGCGCGCTGCGCGATCGGCAGCGCGGCGGCCGGCTCGCCATGGTTGTTCAGCATGTCGCTGTAGTCGAGCAGCGGGACCACCAGCAGCGGGCTCCCCTTGCCGAACGCGCGCTCGCGGATCGCCAGCGCGCGCTCGTAGGCGGCGCGCGCCTTCTCGACCTCGCCGAGGTTGCCGTAGCACAGGCCGAGGTCGGTCAGCACGATCGCGAGATCGGGGTGATCCGGCCCGAGCAGCGCCTCCTGGATGTGGATCGCGGCCTCGTAATGCGGCGCCGCCTGCGCGTACTCGGCGGCGCGCGTGAGCGCCGTGGCGAGCTGCATCTCGGCGCTGACCCGCGGCTGGCTCGCGTCCTTGAACATCTGGCTCGCCAGCGCGTACATCTTCTGCTGCGCCGCGACCGCGCCGAGCGGATCACCGCTCTGCGCCGCGACCAGACCCTCGGCCGCGAGCAGCGGGATCTCGCGCTCCGGGCTCGGGCCGACGCGCGCCGCAAGCGCCTTCGCGATCGCCAGCCAGGCGCGGGCGTCGCCGGCGCGCCCGGGCTCGACCGCGCACAGCGCCACCAGCTGGGTCGCCGACGCCGCCGCGATGTCGTTGCGCCCCGCGCCGAGCGCGAGCTGGGCGGAGCGGATGAACTCGTCGATCGCCTCCTTGTTGTTCTGCACGCCGGCGAGCGTCATCGCGCGCAGCATCCGCGCGCGCGCTTCGATCGACGCCATCCCCAGCCCGTGAGCGGTGTCGATGACGCGCTGGGCGGCGGTCAGCGACGACAGGTACTGGCCGGTGAGTACCTGGGCCTGGATGCGTTCGAGCTCGTTGCCGAGCCCGAACAGCTGGAGCTCGCTGGGGAGGTAGCTGGGGTCGAGCAGCGTCTGGATGTCCGAGCAGGTCGTCGGCGCCTCGAGGCCGAACACCGCGGCGTCGCCGCGCTCGATCAGCTGGCGTGACGGATCGTCGGCGAGCTCGCGCGTGAGCGCGCCGACCTCGAGCACCCGCGAATCGAGGCACGCCTGGCGCAGCCTGCGCACGTGTTCGGACTGATCGTGTCGCACGCGGGTGGCCTCGCAGGCCTCGATCGCCACGCTCGTCCACTCGGACGTGTAGGCGTCGAGCGCGTGCGCGACCGCCGTGAACGAGGTCTCCGCGTACGGTAGTCGGGTCGCCACGTAAGCGTCGTGAATCTTGCGGCGGATCGCCGGATCCCACACCCCGGCCCACTTGCGATCGAGCCCGGTGCACGTGTTCGACGGAGAAGAGCCGATCGTGGTGGCGACCACCGCCGCGGTCACCGCGACGCCGGCGCCGACCGCGAACAGCACGCGACGGCGAGCCGCGGTGCGGTCGGCGGTCAGCTCGCGCAGCAGCGCGTCCATCGACTCGAACCGTGCGTTCGCGGCCGGCGCGAGCGCGCGCAGCACGGCGCGCTCGATCCGCGCCGGCACGCCGCGCCGCGCGGCCGGCTGCGGCGGCTTCGCGGTGCCCTCGACGAGTGCTTGCATGTCGTACGGCGCGCCTCGGTAGAGCGCCTCGTAGAGCGCGACGCCGAACGCGAACTGGTCGCTGCGTGCGTCGGCGGGCCGACCGTTGTAGATCTCGGGCGCCATGTACGACGGCGTGCCGAGGATCGCGCCGGCGACCGTCAATGGAGTCGCCAGCGAGCTGCGGAGGTCGAGGTCGCGCGTGGCGATCGGCGCCCCGGCGCGGTCGGCGTCGTCGTTCCCCAGCCGTGCGAGGCCGAAGTCCATGACGCGCGCGCGGCCGTCGGCCCCGACGATGACGTTGTCGGGCTTGAAGTCGCGATGGACGAGCCCCGCCGCGTGTGCCGCGGCGAGCCCGGCGCCGGCGCCGAGCATGATCGGGATGACGTCGCGCCACGATCGATCGGCGGCGGCGAGCCACGCGCGCAGCGTGAGGCCCTCGACCAGCTCCATCGCGATGAACACGCGATCCTCGGCGAGCGTGCCGACGTCGTAGATCGCCACCACGTTGGGATGGGACAGCCGGGCCAGCGCCTGGGCCTCGCGCAGCAGCCTCGCCTGATCCTCACCCGAGCCCGTCGTCCGCCGTGCTTGCAGCAGCTTGATCGCGACCTTGCGATCGAGCTCGGGGTCGTACGCGGAGTAC
This sequence comes from Acidobacteriota bacterium, assembly GCA_050257515.1. Lineage (GTDB taxonomy): Bacteria > Myxococcota_A > Polyangia > Haliangiales > Haliangiaceae > JABFXX01. The sequence goes on from JBLMXA010000795.1 coordinate 2,368, forward strand.
ACGACGCCCATGCCGCCCGCGCCGAGCACGTCGACCACGAGATACCGGCCGACCAGGGCGCCGCGGACGAGCCGGTCATCCGACCGCGCTGGCGCCGGCTCGTCGTCGGCCACGGTGTCCACGAGCGCGGGGGAGCGCTGCGGGCTCGCGATCGTGTCGGCCAGCGCTACCGGGGGTGGCTCGTCGCTGTCGTCCTGCCCGCTCATGGTCGGCTCAGCGCGCGCGCACCAGCCGGTAGTCCTTCTTGCCGCCGCGCACGACCAGCATGGACTCGGTCGCGAGGTCGGCGAGCCCGACCTTGCGATCGAGGTCGCCGGCGCGGACGTTGTTGACGTACGCGCCGCCCTGGGTGACCAGCCGGCGCGCCGCGCCCTTGGAATCGGCGACGCCGACGCGCACGAGCAGGTCGACGATCGCCATGCCGGCCTCGAGCTCGCCGCGCGGGATGTCGACGGTGGGGATCGTGCCGGCGAGCTCGCCGAGGTCGGCGTCGGTGAGGCCGGCGAGCTCGCCGCCGAACATCACGCCCGCGGCCTTCTCGACGCGCGCGATCGCGCCGTCGCCGTGCACCCAGCTGGTCAGCGCGCGCGCGAGCTCGCGCTGCGCGCCGCGCTTGGCGCGGTCGGCGTCGTGGGCGCGGATCAGCTCGTCGAGCTCGGCGAGCGGCCGCAGCGAGAACAGCTTCAGCAGGCGAGGCGCGTCGTCGTCGCTGACGTTGAACCAGTACTGGTAGAACGCGTAGGCGCTGGTCTTGCCGGCATCGAGCCAGATCTTCTCGCCGGTCGCGGTCTTGCCCATCTTCTGGCCGCTCGAGTCGAGCAGCAGCGGCGCGGTGAGCCCGAACAGCTGCGGGCCGCCGAGCTTGCGCTGGAGCTCGCAGCCGGCGGTGATGTTGCCGTACTGGTCGCTGCCGCCGACCTGCAGCCGGCAGCCGTGCGCCTTCGCCAGGTGCACGAAGTCGAACGCCTGCAGCAGCATGTACGAGAACTCGGTGTAGCTGATGCCGGTCTCGCTCTCGAGCCGGCTCTTCACCGAGTCCTTCGCGGTCATGTAGTTGCTCGTCAGGTGCTTGCCGACGTCGCGCAGAAACTCGAGGTACGAGATGCCGCGGGTCCAGTCGGCATTGTTGACGAGCAGCGCGTGGTCGAAGTCGAGCAGCCGCGACAGCTGCGCGCGGATGCCGGCGACGTTCGTCGCGAGCGTCGCGTCGTCGAGCAGGTTGCGCTCCTCGCTCTTGCCCGACGGATCGCCGACCATGCCGGTCGCGCCGCCGACCACGATGATCGGGCGGTGGCCGGCGAGCTGCAGGCGCTTGAGGAGCATCACCGCCACGAGATTGCCGACATGCAGGCTCGCCGACGTCGGGTCGAAGCCCGCGTACGCGGTGACGTGCTCCTTCGCGAGCAGCTCGCCAAGGCCGGCGCGATCGGTGCAGTCGGCGAAGAGGCCGCGGGCGGCAAGCTCGTCGAGGATCGACATGCGCGGACCTTAGCAGAGCGAGCGCTGCCGCTGTACCCTGCGGTCCGCGATGCGCGCGGCGGCGGGCCAGCTGGCGGGCAGCACGCCGCGGCCGGCGCGATAACCGCGCGCGAGCCCGTCGCGGAACGCCGGCGTGTCGAGCTCGCGCAGCAGGCTGCCGAGGTCCTCGAGCGGCGAGCCGCTGCGCGCGTGACGCCAGTCGATCACCGCGGCCAGCCGCCAGCGGCCGGCGCGGCGGACGAGGATGTTCGCGGGCACGAACGCGCCGTGGACGAGGCACGGCGGCAGCACCGGCTCGCGCGGATCGCGCTCGACGGCGGGCAGGGCAGGGGCGAACGGCTCGACCGTCGCGAGCCGCGCGAGCAGCTTGCCGAGCGACGGCGCGAGCGCGACCCGGTCGGCCGCCGCCAGCGTCGCCAGCGCCACGCCGGCGACCGCAGCGTCGTGCGCCGCGGCGGGCACGACGTGCACGAGCCGCGCGAGACAGGCCTGCTCGAGCTCGTCGGCGGTCACGCTCAGCGCGCGTAATCGGAGGCGCGGGTCTCGCGCACGACGACGACGCGCACCTGGCCGGGATAGGTCGCCTCGGTCTCGATCGCGCGCGCGATCTCCTTCGACATCACGATCGCCTGCGCGTCGTCGACCTGATCGTTCATCACCATCACGCGGATCTCGCGGCCCGCCTGCAGCGCGTACGCGCGCTCGACGCCGCCGAACCGCTTGCAGATCGCCTCGAGATCGTCGAGCCGCTTGATGAACGACGCGAGCTGCTCGCGCCGCGCACCGGGCCGCTGCGCCGACAGCGCGTTCGCGGCGGCGACGACGTGATCGAGGATCGACTCCGGCTTCGGCCCGGTCTCGTCGCCGTGGTGCGCCGCGATCGCCTGGCACACCTTCGGCGACTCGCCGTGCTTGCGCGCGAGCTGCGCGCCGACCTCGGCGTGCATGCCCTCCTGCTCGTGATCGACCGCCTTGCCGATGTCGTGCAACAGCCCGGCGCGGCGCGCGAGCTTGACGTTCGCGCCGAGCTCGCTCGCGATCAGGCCCGCGAGGTAGCCGACCTCGACCGAGTGCAGCAGCACGTTCTGCGCGTACGACTGGCGGAACTTGAGCGCGCCGAGCTGGCGGACGAGCTCGGGGTGGACGCGGTGCAGCCCGAGGTCGAACACCGCCTGCTCGCCGGCCTCCTTGCACGCCTTGTCGACCTCCTTCTCCGCCTTGCGCACGACCTCCTCGATCCGCGTCGGGTGGATGCGCCCGTCGGCGACGAGCGCGGAGATCGCGATGCGCGCGATCTCGCGGCGCACCGGGTTGAAGCAGGAGATCGTGATCGCCTCCGACGTGTCGTCGATGATCATGTCGATCCCGGTCGCCGCCTCGAGCGCGCGGATGTTGCGGCCCTCGCGGCCGATCAGGCGGCCCTTGAGATCGTCGGACGGCAGCGGCACGACCGCGACCGTGCGCTCGTGCACGAACTCGCTCGCGAACCGCTGGATCGCGGTGGCGACGATCGTCTTCGCGCGCGCGGCCGCTTCCTTCGCGGCCTCGTCCTCGATGCGCTTGATCTCGACCGCGGCGGACTGCAGCGCCTGCCCGCGGACCTCTTCCTCGAGCCGCTTGCGCGCCTGCTCCTCGGTCAGCCCGGAGATGTCCTCGAGCTTCTTGCGCGCCTCGACCTGTGCAGCCTCGGCCTTCTCGACGGCGGCGTCGGCCTGCTTGATCTTGCCGTCGACGCTCTTCTCCTTCTTGTCGACGTCGCCGGCGCGCCGCTCGTGATCCTTGCGCGCGCGGTCGAGCTCGCGCTCCTTCGCGGCGAGCGAGTCCTCGCGCTTCTGCAGGTCGCTGCGGCGGTGCTTCAGCTCGTCGTCGAGCTCGGCCTTGCGCTTGCGCGCGGCCTCCTTGCCTTCGACCTCGGCCGCCTTCTTGATCGCGTCGACCTCGGCCTGCGCGGCCGCGCGGAGCTTCTCGGCCTCGGCCTCTGCGACCTGTTGCGCGTTCGCATCGCCCTTGCCGCGGCCGAGCCGCGTGCCGAGGAAGACGCCGGCGGCCAGGCCGACCGCGACCGCGACGAGGATGAACACGGGATCCATCAGTCACCCACTTGGTACGTGTGCGCCTCGGTGACGACCGCGTGCATGCGCGCGTCGTGCGGATCGTGGGCGATGTCGTCGACGAGCTGCGCCTCGAACGCGAGCCCGATGCAGTGCGCGCGGGGCGCGCGCGAGAGCGTCGCGTCGTAGTGGCCGTGACCCCAGCCGATGCGCCAGCCGTCGCGATCGAACGCGACACCGGGCACGCAGAACGCGTCGATGTCGGCGAGCGCGACCTCGCGATGCTCGAGCAGCGGCTCGCGCAGCCCGAACCTCGACGGCACGAGCTCGCCCGGCGTGACCTCGCGAAACACGAGCTCGCGCTGGCCGTCGACGACGCGCGGATAGACGACGCGTGCTCCGGCCGCGCGCAGCGCGCGATCGAGCGCGGCGGTATCGACCTCGCTGCCCTTCGGGGCATATAGCGCGACGACGGCGTGATCGAGCTGCAGCGGCGACGCGAGCAGCGCGCACGCCCGGTCGCAGATCGTGGCGCTCGCGTCAGCGCGCGCGCGCGCGGTCATCGCGTCGCGGACCGAAAGTGCGGCCCGCCGGGTGACGGGCTTGCCACGCGGAGCATTGCGATCGGATGCGGTCACGAACGGGAGCAAAGGTATACGCGGGCCTTGCGAGCGCCGCATCATAGCCCGGCTGCCCTCCCGATCAAGGCGCAAGCCAAGGAAACTTAACGGGAAGTCGCGTGCTGCCGCATGATGAAGTTCGCGAGCGGCCGGCGCTTGTGGTCGCTGTCGCCGACGAAGCGCAGGCCCATGCCGGACCGCGGCTCGTCGATGCGCACGACCTCGGCGGCGAGATGGAGCGTCTCCTGCCCCGGAAGATCGATCGCGACCTCCGCGGACGACCCAGGAATCACCGAGCGAGGCGCCCGCATGAACAGGCCGCTGCGCGACACGTCCTCGACGAGGCCATCGATCACCAGCCCGTGTGTACGGCACTGTACGCGAACCCGGACAGGGACTCGAACGGCTGCCCTCTTGTCCATGTGGTGAAAGCTACGCTAGCGACCTACGTTGCGAAAAGCAACTCTCGTAACTCTCACGTGACTCGGGGTTTGCCGCAAGGCGCCGGATCCCGGGATGGTCCGACCGGGCGGGCGCTGTTGCTTTCGTGGTCCCGTTACGGCAGATTGCAGCGCCCGTCGGGCCCATAGCTCAGGTGGTAGAGCACCGGCCTTTTAAGCCGAGGGTCGAAGGTTCAAGTCCTTCTGGGCTCACCCATCTATAGATAGACCCCATCGTCCAGAGGCCTAGGACACCCGCCTTTCACGCAGGTAACACGGGTTCGAATCCCGTTGGGGTCGCAACTTGCTCGGGACACATCGTCCCGGCCCGAAGCTTTCGCGCGTTTACGACGCCGCGCCTTTCATTTTCTTCGCTCGCGAGCGGGGGACGGGTCGTGACGTGCTCGGGAGAGGTGCTGGCGATTACCGATCCCAGGTTAGCGGTGCCGCTGATCCGCCAGACCTTGCGCTCGCCGTCCGGCGTCCGCGCCGGGGTGAACGTGAGGCCCTCGGGGAACAGCGCGAGGAAGACGTCGCGCAGGTCGCGGCGGTCGGCGAGCGCGGTGCGGAGATCGCGCAGACGTGCGCGGGCGGTCGCCTCGATCTGAGTGACCAGCGACGCGACCTCGTCGGGCGTTCGCTTCGCGGCGAGCACCTGCGCTTCGAGGCTCGCGATCGTCTGATTCCGCTTGCGCAGCTCCGACGCTAGCTCGGCGACATCGTCGGCGAGCGCGACAGCCTTTGCGAGCCGCTTCTGCTCGGTGCGGGCGTTTGCCAGCTCGCGTTCGAGCGCCTTCACGTCGGCCGCACGCTTCGGCATCTGAGCGGCAAGCTCGGTCCTGATCTCGCCGAGCACCAGATCGAGCACACCTTCGCCGAGCACGTGCTGCTGGAGATGATCGACGAGAGCGTTTTCGACCTCGGCCATCGGCTGGTGCACGGTCACCGGACACACCGCGCTGCCGCGATCGTGGTGCCGCGCGCAGCCGTAGCAGAGCACGCGCTCGTTCGGGCCGCCGTACGCGACGACGCGCGCCGCACCGATCGCGCCACCGCACGAGCCGCACTTCGCGATACCGCTCAGCGCGTACTTGCCGACCGGGCGACCGGCGCGCGGGCTCGGACCGCGGACGGTGAACTCCTCGTTCACCGCGAACCACGTCGCGTCGTCGACGATGCGCCACTCGGGAATGTCGGTGACGATGATCTCCGACGGGTCGGCCTTCATGCGCACGAGCGCGCCGCCCTGGCGGACCTTCTTGATGCGGCCGTGGATGTAGACGCCGCGATAGCGCGGGTTCAGGAGGATCGTGCGCACGGCGCTCGATGCCCACGAGCCGCTGCCACACTGATGGATGTGTGAACACCCGCGAGACGAGGTGTCGCCCCGTTCACACCCTGAGGCACGCCGGAGTAGTAGACGGTGCCGCTCGTCGCATCGAACGTGATTGCCTGGAGGTCCCGAACATAGGGGCCGGCAGGATCGATCGTCCACGCCGGGTTGTAGCTCGAGGGCAGTGGCCCGAAGGACAGGCTGGTCGCGCCCGTTGCCGCTACCCAGCTCTTCGTGACGCTGATCGCCTGGTAGAGCGTGCCCGCAGAACCGGCCGATACACGTAGTCGCAACGACTCGAACGTGGGGAGGTTCGCCCACGTCGCAGCGATTGTCCCGTTGGTCTCGCTGTAATCAACGTTGGTCAGCGGAGCCATCATCGAGAACGTCGTTTGCGTGCCATCGAAGAAGTTGGCCGCCTGAAGCTGTGATGTTGCGCCTGTTGCCGTCAGCATCAGGAACTCGGTCTCGCCGTTCGCAAGTAGTGACTGCGGCGGCGTCATCAACGTTGTCGATGTCCCGGAGAACTCCGCGGCATCTTCACCGGCAAAGATGAGCGACAGCTCGCTGGTCACGACATCGCTGCCGATGTTGTTCAGCGTCAACGTCACAGGTGTCATGGCCGTGCCGTTCAGGACGACGTCGACGGTCGGCAATGCCATCGGTCCCGTGACGTTGATGCTGCGCATGATCAGCATGTGGTCGCTGTCGTACGCGACGAGGTTGTGGGTTCCTGGGTTAACCGGCAGTGTGAAGTTCCAGTCGGCGGTCGACGACTGCGCTCTGTTCTGCATCCACACGGTTCCGGACTGAACCATCTGGCCCGTGATGTCGACAGTGTTTGGACCAACGGGACTCCGATAGCAGTCGGCGACTTGGTGCGCGCCGTCGGCGAACGTCTTCCCTTCGATCTCCGCGTCGAAGCCGCTCGGGCCGGCACAGACGACCAGCCACTCGTAGTCGTTCGTGACGTGCAGGACGTAGCTCGACGAACCAAGCTCGGGAACAAGCCAAGGACCGGTTCCATCGCGGTACATGATCAGGTCGGGTGGCGCGCTCGTCGCGACCGAAAGCATCACCGCGTTCGGCCCCGGTGGCGGTAGCGCATCGACTTCAGCATCAAGTTGCTGGGCGGCTTTCGAGCTGTGGCACGCAGCAACGAGACACGCAGCGATAGCAAGTCGAAGTACGTCATCACCGCCGCCACCCGCGCTCCGGCACTGCATGGAACCAGTCTACCGCAGCTGCGCATTCCCGTATGCGACCGACCGGCCGAGCAAGATGTTCCCGAGCATCATGCGCTACGTGCTGTGCGAGATGCTCGGCCTCGCATGCGAGTGGCAGCCATGGGACAAGGTTCGATGGGCGGTCTCGGCACTGTATCGAGGAATGCCAGTGCACTTCGAAGACCGCAAGCTTGGCTTCGCCATCATGTACCCAACCGAGCTGGCGCCCGAATCGCGCGACGAGCTGGAGAAGCGACTACGCGGAAGCATGCACATCCTGTCGAACTACTTGCGTGCGGTTTCCGCGCAGAAAATCGAGTC
>JBLMXA010000796.1:0-7142 GCA_050257515.1 Acidobacteriota bacterium
CACGCCAAGACAGACGCCAAGACGATCTTCGAAAGAAGATCCTCTTGGCGTCTGTCTTGGCGTGCTCGGCGTCTTGGCGGCCAATTCTTCAGGTTCCCGCGAGCGCGCGGGCGAGGGCGTCGAGGCTGTCGAGATCGTGCACGGGCCGGTGCTCGTCGACGTTGGGGAGCAGGGCCTGGATGCCGGCGGCGCGCGGCTCGAAGCCGGCGTAGCGGAGCAGCGGGTTGAGCCAGATCAAGCGGCGGCACGAGCGGCGCAGCCGCGCCGACTCGACGCGCAGCACGCTCGCGTCGTCGCGATCGAGGCCGTCGGAGACGAGCAGCACCACCGCGCCCTGCGCGAGCACGCGCCGCGACCACGCGAGGTTGAACTCGCGCAGGCACTCGCCGAGGCGCGTGCCGCTCGACCAGTCGGTGACCTCGCCGCCGACCCGCGCGAGCGCGCGATCGACGTCGCGGTGGCGCAGCGTGCGCGTGACGTTGGACAGGTGCGTCGCGAACACGAACACGTGGCCGCGCCCGCGGTGCGCGATCAGCGTGTGGAAGAACCGCAGCAGCATCTCGGAGTAGCGGCCCATCGAGCCGGAGATGTCGCACAGCGCGACGATCGCGGGCGGCCGCTCGAGCCGGCGGCGCCAGCGCAGCCGGGCGAGCTCGCCGCCGCGGTGGAGCGCGTCGCGTACGGTGCGCGCCGGATCGAGGTGGCGACCCGAGCTCGCGGGCCGCGACCGCCGCGTCACGAGCGGCCGCACGCGCGCGTCGAGCCGCTTGACGAGCTCGCGGGCGCGCGCGAGCTCCTCCGCGGACATCTGATCGAAGTCGCGCGTGCGCAGCACCTCGTCGGGCGAGTACGCGAGGAACGTATCCACGCGCGGAGGAACGCTGACCTCGCGCGGCGGGCTCGGCGCGCTCGGCCGCCACGCCTCGCTGAGCCGGCGCGAGATCGTGCGCGTCGTCGGCGTGCGCACCTGCGGCAGCAGCAGCGCGAGCGCGCTCTCGGCGCCCATCGGATCGCGCCAGAACAGCCGGAACGCCTCGTCGAACAGCTCGTGGTCGGCGCGGTGGCGCACGAGCACCGCATGGAGCGCGGCGTAGAACTGCTCCTTGCGCAGGATGTCGACCGCGGCGACCGCGCGCTGTGCGTCGAGCGCGTCGCCGGGCCCGAGCGACAGGCCGGCGCGCCGCAGCAGGCGCACGAAGTGAGCGACGTTAGCCGCGAGCGTCACGAGCGAGCGCCTGCGCGGTCGGTCCCGAGATCCGCGCGAGATCGTCCTGGTACTTGAGCAGCACGCCGAGCGTGGCCTCGACGGTCGCGGTGTCGAGCTCGACCGCGCCGAGCGCGACGAGCGCGTGGCCCCAGTCGAGCGTCTCGGCGACGCCCGGCACCTTGAACAGATCGCTCGCGCGCAGCTTCTGCACGAACGCGACGATCTGCGCGCGCAGCTGCTCGGGCACCTCGGGCGCGCGCGCCGCGAGGATCGCGAGCTCGCGCTCGGCGCTCGGGTAGTCGATCCAGTGGTAGAGGCAGCGCCGCTTGATCGCGTCGTGGATCTCGCGCGTGCGGTTCGACGTGACGACGACGATCGGCGGCGCCGGCGCGCGCACGGTGCCGAGCTCGGGGATCGTGACCTGGAACTCGGAGAGCAGCTCGAGCAGGAATGCCTCGAACGGCTCGTCGGTGCGATCGAGCTCGTCGATCAGCAGCACCGGGGCGCCCGCCGGATCCGGCGCGAGCGCCTGCAGCAGCGGCCGGCGCAGCAGGAACCGCTCGGAGTAGATCGATCGCGACACCTCCTCGCGGGCGGCGCCGCCGAGCTCGGCGAGCCGGATCTCGAGCATCTGGCGTGCGAAGTCCCAGTCGTAGAGCGCCGACGCGGTGTCGAGCCCCTCGTAGCACTGCAGCCGGATCAGCGTGCGGCCGAGCGCGCTGGCGAGCGCCTTGCCGACCTCGGTCTTGCCGACGCCGGCCTCGCCCTCGAGCAGCACGGGCTTGCCGAGCCGCAGCGCGAGGAACAGCGTCGTCGCGAGGCTCGGATCGGCGAGGTAGCGCTCGCCCGCGAGCGCGGCGGCGAGCGCGTCGACCGAGTCGACCGTCATCCCAGCGCGGCCTGGATCGCCCGCTTCGCCATCACGCCGATCAGGTGCGCGCGGTACTCGGCGCTCGCCTCGGCGTCGCCGTTCAGCTCCGACGCCGGCACCGAGATGCCGGCGATCGCGTCGGGCGCGAGCTTCTTGGCGAGCGCGGCCTCCATCGCCGGCACGCGGAACACCTTCGCGCCGGCGCCGGTCACCGCGACGCGGACGCCCTGCGCGGTCTCCGCGACCATCACGCCGACGAGCGCGTACTTCGACGCGCGGTGCGCGAACTTCGCGTAGCCAGCGCGCTTGGCGATCGGGAAGTGCACCGCGGTCACGATCTCGTCGCGCGCGAGCGCGGTCTCGAACAGGCCGGTGAAGAAGTCGTCGGCCGCGAGCTTGCGGCGATCGGTGGCGATCGTCGCGCCGAGCGCGACCAGCGCGGCCGGGTAGTCGGCCGCCGGATCGGCGTGCGCGACCGAGCCGCCGAGCGTGCCGCGGTTGCGGACCTGCGCGTCGCCGATCCAGCCGGCGAGCTTCGCGAGCGCGGGGATCAGCTTTTGGACCTCGGGCGAGCGATGGACCGCGTCGTGGGTGACGAGCGCGCCGATCACGAGGCGATCGCCGTCGGTGCGGATGTCCTTCAGCTCCTTGATCCCGGCGAGCGAGATCAGGTCGCTCGGCTCGGCGAGCTCGAGCTTGAGCACCGGGATCAGGCTCTGGCCGCCCGACAGCAGCTTCGCGTCGGGCTTGGCCTTCAGCAGCGCGACCGCCTCGGCGACCGTGCTCGGACGGTGAAATGCGAAGTCCTTCATGTCACGCCCCCTTCTTCGCGCCCTTGTGGGCGTTCTGGATCGCGCGCCACACCTTCTCGGGCGTGGCGGGCATCGAGATGTCGGTGACGCCGAGCGGCGCGAGCGCGTCGATCACCGCGTTGATCACGGCGGGCGGCACGCCGATCGCGCCGACCTCGCCGACGCCCTTGACGCCGAGCGGGTTGTGCGTGCACGCGGTGACGTGGTTGCCGACCTTGAACATCGGCAGGTCCGCCGCGCGCGGCATGCAGTAGCCGAGGTACGAGCCGTTCACGAGCTGGCCCTGATCGTCGTAGAGCGCCTCCTCGTAGAGCGCCTGGCCGATGCCCTGCGCGAGCCCGCCGTGCGCCTGGCCGTCGACGATCATCGGGTTGATGATCACGCCGACGTCGTCGGCGATCGTCACGCTGCCGACCTCGACGACGCCGGTGTCGGGATCGATCTCGACCTCGACGAGGTGGCAGCCGGCCGGGAACGTGAAGTTCTTCGGATCGTAGAACGCGGTCTCCTCGAGGCCCGGCTCGACGGTCTCGATCGGATAGTTGTGCGGCACGTACGCCGCGAACGCGACCTCACCGAACGCCTTCGCGCGGTCGGTGCCGACGACGCGGTACTTGCCGTCGACGAACTCGACGTCGCCGACGCTCGCCTCGAGCAGGTGCGCCGCGATCTTCTTGCCCTTGTCGACGATCTCGTCGAGCGCCTTGACGATCGCCGAGCCACCGACCGCCGCCGAGCGCGAGCCGTACGTGCCCATGCCGAACGGGATGCGATCGGTGTCGCCGTGGACGACCTCGACGTTGTCGACCGGCACGCCGAGCCGATCCGAGATCAGCTGCGCGAACGTCGTCTCGTGGCCCTGGCCGTGCGAGTGCGTGCCGGTGAACACCGTGACCGAGCCGGTCGGGTGCACGCGCACGCTCGCCGCCTCGTAGAGGCCCGCGCGCGCGCCGAGCGCGCCGACGAGCGCCGACGGCGCGATGCCGCACGCCTCGAGGTACGTCGAGATCCCGAAGCCGCGCAGCTTGCCCTTCGCCTCGCTCGCCTGCTTGCGCTTCGCGAACCCGGCGTAGTCGGCCGCCTGCAGCGCGAGATCGAGCGTCGCCTGATAGTCGCCGGTGTCGTACTGGAGCGCGACCTGCGTCTGGTACGGGAACTGCGACGTCTTGATCAGGTTCTTGCGGCGGATCTCGATGCGATCGATGCCGAGCTGGCGCGCCGCTTTGTCGACGAGCCGCTCGAGCAGGTACGTCGCCTCGGGCCGCCCGGCCCCGCGGTACGCGTCGACCGGCACGGTGTGCGTGAAGTACGCCTGGACCTCGGCGTAGATCGCCGGGAAGTCGTACGGCCCCGACAGCAGCGTGCCGTACAGGTACGTCGGGATCGCCGGCGCGAACGTCGACAGGTACGCGCCCATGTTCGCCTGCGTGCGCACGCGCAGGCCGAGGAACTTTCCGCCGGCGTCGAGCGCGAGCTGCGCCTTCGAGATGTGATCGCGGCCGTGTGCGTCGGAGATGAACGCCTCCATGCGCTCGGCGGCCCACTTCACGGGCCGGCCGACGACGCGCGACGCCCACGTGACGAGCAGCTCCTCGGCGTAGTGGTAGATCTTCGAGCCGAAGCCGCCGCCGACGTCGGGTGCGACGACGCGCAGCTTGTGCTCGGGCACGTGCAGCGTGAACGCGGCCATCAGCAGCCGGATCAGGTGCGGGTTCTGCGACGTCGTGTACAGCGTGTAGTGATCGTTCGCGGCGTCGTAGTGGCCGTTCGCGGCGCGCGGCTCCATCGCGTTCGGCGCGACGCGGCTGTTCGTGAGCTCGAGCTCGACGGTGTGCTTCGCCTTCGCGAACGCGGCGTCCGTCGTCGCGGGATCGCCGAGGTGCCAGTCGAAGCACACGTTGCCCTTCGCGTCGTCCCACACGAGCGGCGCCTTCGCGGCGGCCGCGTCGGCGAGGTGTGCGACCGCGGGCAGCACGTCGTAGTCGACGTCGACGAGCGCGGCCGCGGCCTTCGCCTCGGCCTTGCTGTTCGCGATCACCATGACGACCGGATCGCCGACGTGGCGCACCTTGCCCTGCGCGAGCGCGGGGTGCGGCGGCTCGACCATCGGCGTGCCGTCCTTGCTCTTGACCTGCCAGCCGCACGGGATGCCGCCGAGCTGCGCCTTCGCGACGTCGTCGCCGGTGAGCACCGCGAGCACGCCGGGTGCCTTCTTCGCGGCGGCGGTGTCGATCTTGCCGAGCTTCGCGTGCGCGTGCGGCGACCGCACGAACACCGCGTAGCTCTGGTCCGGCAGCGTGATGTCGTCGGTGTACTGGCCCTTGCCGAGCAGGAACCGCCGATCTTCCTTGCGCTTGACGGCCGCGCCGATGCCCTGGTTGGTCACGGCTTGCCTCCCTTCGCCATCTGGGCCCCGCCGGCCATCACCGCCTTGACGATGTTGTGATAGCCGGTGCACCGGCACAGGTTGCCCTCGAGCCAGTGGCGCACGTCGTGCTCGCTCGGCTTGGCGTTGCGGCGGCACAGATCGGTCGCGCTCATCACCATGCCCGGCGTGCAGAACCCGCACTGCAGCCCGTGGTGCTCGGCGAACGCCGCCTGCATCGGGTGCAGCTCGCCGTGCTGCGCGAGGCCTTCGATCGTCGTGATCTCGGCGCCCACGGCCTCGACCGCGAGCATCGTGCAGGACTTCACCGACCTGCCGTCGACGTGCACCGTGCACGCGCCGCACTGGCTGGTGTCGCAGCCGACGTGCGTGCCGGTCAGGCGCAGCTTCTCGCGCAGCGCCTCGACGAGCAGCGTGCTCGGCGCGCAATCGATCGTGTGGGTCTGATTGTTGACCCGTAACGTGATGGTGCTCATCAGCTCTCCCTCTTGCCGTCCCTGAGGGCTCCGACGTTCCCGCGAAGCTTCGCTCGGCGCAACGCTTCGAGACGTGTAACAGTCGTGCTCGCATGAAGCTCGCGGGCGACTACCTGTTCGACGCTCCCGTCCAGGCAGTTTGGGACGCACTGTTCGATCCGGCGGTGCTCGCCGCCGCGATGCCGGGCTGCGACAAGCTCGAGCTCGTCGACGGCGAGCTGGTCGGCGCGATGACGATCAAGGTCGGGCCGATCAGCGGCAAGTTCACCGGCAAGGTTCGCCTCGAGGACAAGGTCGAGCCCGAGCGCTACAAGATGATCGTCGACGGCCGCGGCGCGCCGGGATTCGTCAAGGCGACCGCAGCGATCGAGCTCGCTCCCGAAGGCAGCGGCACGCGCCTGCGCTACGACGCCGATGCACAGATCGGCGGCAAGATCGCGAGCGTCGGCGAGCGCCTGCTCGACGCATCGGCGAAGGCGATCGCGAAGCAGAGCCTCGACGGCCTGCACGAGAACGTGAAGATCCGGAGCGCGCACGTCGCCAAGGCGGAGGCGCCGGCCGCTCCCGCGGCGGCCGCAGAAGCTGCGCCCGCGGCGGCGCCTCCGGCGGCACCGGTCTACAAGCAGGCCGATGCGGGCGACATGGCCAAGGCAGTCGCGAAGGCCACCGCGCGCACGTTGCTCCCCGTGATCGTGGTGATCGCGGTCGTGATCGCGGCCGTGCTGTGGCTCGCGCTGCGGTGACGGCGTCACGCCGCACCACCGTGCTCGCGATCGCGGCGCTCGCGATCGCGGTCGCGTGCGTGCTCGCGTGGCGCGCCGCGTGGACGTGCGACGACGCGCTGATCAGCTTCCGCTACGTGCGGCACTGGGTCGCCGGCGATGGCCTCGTGTTCAACGCCGGCGAGCGTGTCGAGGGGTTCTCGAACTTCGCGTTCGTCGTGCTGCTCGCGCCGTGGCAGGCACTCGGCGCCGACCTGTTCACCGCCGCGAACGTGCTCGGGATCGTCGCGACCGCGCTGCAGCTCGCGCTGATCGTGTGGCTGTTCGCGCGCCGTGACGCGCCGCTCGCGGTGATCGCGGTGGTCGCGGCGCTGCTCGCGACCGATCGCATCACGATCGTGTGGGCGACCGGCGGCCTCGAGACGGCCGTGCACGGCGCGCTCGTCCTCGCCGCGCTCGCGCTCCAGCTCGAGCGGCCCGCGCGGATCCGCACGCTCGCCGCGCTGCACGTCGCGCTCGCGGCGTCGCGGCCCGAGGGCATCGTGTTCGCGGTCGTGTGGTTCGCGCACCTCGCGGCGACCCGCCGGTGGACCGACCTGCGCCGCGCGCTCAACTGGTTCGTGCCCATGGCGGCGGCGCTGCTCGCCGCGCGCCTCGTCTACTACGGC
>JBLMXA010000797.1:0-4943 GCA_050257515.1 Acidobacteriota bacterium
CTGACCCGCAGCCCGATCTCGTTCGTGCCCGCCGCGTAGCTGCTGTTCACCGTCGTGTCCGCGATCTGCGCGCCGTACGAGCCGTGGCACGCGAAGGCGTTGCCGTCGCGGCGCTCGCGCAGCACGTAGGTCTCGCCGGCGATCATGCGGAAGCCCTGCGTGATCGGGTTGTGCGAGCGCAGCTCGACGACGATCAGCGGGCTCGGTGACGACGCGTTGCTCCCCGGCCAGCTCGTGACGTGGCAGTACAGCCCGTGGCCGCCGCTGGCGTGCGCGTAGTCGTCGACGGTGCCGGCCGACGCGTCGTTGTTCGAGCTGATCGCGTTCACGGTCACCGCCGTGCTCACCGTCTCGTGCCCGGTCAACGTCATCGCCTTCGTCAGCGACGCGACCGAGATCGTGTCGTTCCAGCTGACCGCGTCACCCGCCGCGCTCCACGAGCTGCCGACGACGTTCCAGCCGGCCGGGATGCCGGCGTGAAACCCCTCGAACAGCACGATCTTGTCGCCGGCCTGCGCGGGCCTCGGATCGCACGCGTCGGCGACGCCGTCGCCATCGCCGTCGGGCGGGTTGTCGTCGGCGATCGGCGGGCACGGATCGCACGCGTCGCCGAACCGATCGCCGTCCTCGTTGTACTGCTCGGGGTTCGCGACGGTCGGGCAGTTGTCGATCGCGTCGGCGACGCCATCGGCGTCGAGATCGCCGGGCGGGCCGTCCGGCAGCCGCGCATCGACGACCGGCGTGGCGTCCGAGCCCTGCGAGCTCGCGTCGCTGCCGCTGCCGCCGGACGTGCCGGGCGCCTCGCACGTGAACCCGCCCGGGTGATGCGCGACGCACTCCTGGCCGCCGGGGCACGCGGGCTGCGCCGGATCGCAGGGCGCGCCGGCCTGGATCGTGGGCTGGTAACACCCCGCGCACGCGATCGCGACGAGCCAGCCCCGCACGCGTCGATGATACGCCCCCGCCGGCGGGCTAGCGGCGAAATCTCTCGACGAACGCGACGAGCGCCTCGCCGAAGCGCGCGAGCAGCTGGCGCGTCGCATCGTCGACGAGCCGGCCCTCGGCGTCGAACCGTTCGTGGGCGCGCGGGATCAGCACCTCGGGCTGGTTCAGCACCGGGGTGTCGCTGTAGACGAGCATCTGGCGGAGGTGGAGCTGCGCGCGGATCGTGCCGCTCATGCCGCTCGCCGCACCGACGAGGCCGACCGGCTTGCCGCGCATCGGCGAGCTCGCCGGCGGGCGTGACACCCAGTCGAGCGCGTTCTTGAACCCGCCCGGGATGCTGTAGTTGTACTCGGGGACCGCGAACACGAGGCCGTGCGCGGAGGCGATCGCGTCCTTGAGCGCGACGACCGCCGGCGGATCCGCGAGGTCGCTGTTGAAGATCGGCAGCTCGATCGTGTCGTAGATCGCGAGGCTCGCGCCGGCCGGCAGCGCCTCGCCGAGCGCGCGCAGCAGCGCGCGGTTCGTCGACGCCTTGCGCACGCTGCCGCAGATGCCCAGGAGCGACGTGCTGACCATGCGGCACGGTAACATGGCGGGGTGAGGATCCTCCTCGTGCTGCTGGTCGTGGGATGCGGCCGCATCGGGTTCGATCCGCGAGCCACCGATGGAGCCGGCGCGGACGCGGTCGACGACGGGCTCGTCGCCTACTACCCGATGGACGACCTCGCCGGCGGCGCGACCGTCGATGCCACCGGGCACGGCCACACCGCCACGTGCGCGATGATGCCGCCGCCGCAAGGCGAGTGCCCGACCGTGGTCGCCGGGCACATCGGCAACGCGCTCGCGTTCGACGGCGCCACGACGATCCTGCGCGTCGCGTCGACGCCGGAGCTCGCGACCGCCTCCGGCTTCACGATCGCGACCTGGGTCGACCTCGCGAGCGCGCCCGCGAGCCGCGCCTGCTTCGCGACGAAGGGGCTCGGGACGGCGATCTACAACTCGTGGGCCGCGTGCATCGAGCCCGCCCGCACGATCTTCTTCTACTCGGTCACCGGCGCGACCGTGGACAACCTGTTCTCGATCGTGACCGTCTCGACCGGTGCGTGGCACCACATCGCGATCCGCTGGGACGGTGCGACCAAGACGATCTCGCTCGACGGCGCGGACGTGATCGCGGACACCGCGAAGATCGACTTCGACTCCCAGGACGTCTACATCGGCAGCGACATCGACAACGGCGCGTTCGCCGCGCCGTACGCGGGCGCGCTCGACGACCTGCGCATCTACAACCGCGCGCTCGCCGCCGACGAGATCGCCGCGCTGGCCGCCCGGTAACCTCGCGGCGGGCGCGCCGTATACTGGGTACATGTTCTTCTCGCCCCGCAAGCTCCGCCTGCCCCGCCCCGACGAGGCGCTGCCCGGCCGCACCGCGAAGATGCCGGTGTCCGAGCCGCACTTCGTCAACGGTCACCCGATCGTGCCGCCGTTCCCGGCCGTCATGCAGCGCGCGATGTTCGGCCTCGGCTGCTTCTGGGGCGCCGAGCGCAAGTTCTGGCAGGCACCCGGCGTGTGGACGACGGCGGTCGGCTATGCCGGCGGCCTCACGCCGAACCCGACGTACGAGGAAGTCTGCTCGGGGATGACCGGCCACGCCGAGGTCGTGCTCGTCGTCTATGACCCCACGCAGACGAGCTACGACAAGCTGCTGCAGCTGTTCTGGGAGAGCCACGATCCGACCGAGGGCATGCGCCAGGGCAACGACGTCGGCACGCAGTACCGCTCCGCGATCTACACGTTCGACGCGGCGCAGGCGGCGGCCGCCGAGGCGAGCAAGCGCATGTACGGCGAGCGCCTGCGCGCCGCCGGTCACGGCGAGATCACGACCGAGATCACGCCGGCACCCGAGCTCTATTACGCCGAGGACTACCACCAGCAGTACCTCGGCAAGAATCCGAACGGCTACTGCGGGCTCGGCGGCACCGGCGTGTCCTGCCCGATCGGGCTGGCGACGCAGTAAGATCTCGTTCGGGTCTGACGTCGACAACAGCGGCCAGGTCGCCCCGGCCCCGGTCATCCTCGACGACGTTCGCATCTACCGCCGCCCGCTGAGCGCAACCGAGCTGGCAGCGCTGGTCCCGTAGCGAACGCGGTTTACTTCGCGCGGCCGCCGCGATACGACCCGCCTCATGAGGATGAGGGTCCTGCTGCTGGGAGCAGCGCTGGTCGCGTGCGGCGGCGGTCACGCCAAGCCCGACGCGGGAGTCGACGCGCCGCTCGAAGGCTTCGATCAACCCGACATCGTGTGCCCGGGCGGGCCCGGCTGCGAGAGCGCCGGCGACGGCGTGCTCAAGGTCGGCGTCGGCAAGCGCACGTACACGCCGCAGGGCTTCGAGACGTACACCGACGAGAACAACGATCGCCAGTGGCAGTCGACGGAGCCGTACACCGATCTCAACGGCAACGGCAAGTTCGACGGCGTGTGGTTGTTCGGCGGCGCGCGCGCGGCCGAAGGCGTGACGACCGACGTCGAGGTGCGCGCGATGGCGTTCGTCGAGGGCGACATGACGTTCGTGATCACGTACGTCGACTGCATCGGCATGCTCGCCGGCGACATGGACAACATCCGCAACGATCCGCGGCTCGCCGGCCTGGGCATCGACCACATCATCATCGGCTCGACGCACGCGCACGACGCGCCCGACATGGTCGGCCTGTGGGGACCGACCCTGTCGACGACCGGCCGCGAGCCGTTCGTCGTGCAGGCGGTCTACGACGCCGCGGTCGCCGCGATCACCGACGCGGTGCAGACCGCGAGGCCCGCGCAGCTCGTGATCGCGACGACCAAGCTCGTCGACACGAGCCTGACCGCGCCCGAGTGGAACCAGGACATCCGCGATCCGATCATCTACGACCCGACGCTGACGATCGCGCGCTTCGTCGACGCGTCGAACCCGACGCAGACGATCGGCACGCTCGTCAACTGGGCCGATCATCCCGAGGTCGCGCACTTCGACGACAGCGTGCCGGCGTCGATCACCGCGCACTATCCGCACTGGCTGCGCGATCACGTCGAGCAGGGCGTGCTGACCACCGAGAGCATCTACGCGCAGACCGATCTCGCCGGGCTCGGCGGCGTCACGGTGTTCGTGCAGGGCGCGCTCGGCGGCCAGATCGGCTCGCTGCGCGGCACCGCGCCGCCCGGCCCCGGCGGCACGCCGATCACGAAGACCTCGTCGGCGATGGACCAGGCGCTCGGCACCAACGCCGCGGCGCGCGCGCTGACCGCGCTGCAGCAGACCGGCGAGAGCGTCAGCGACCTGCCGCTGTCGCTGGTCAGCGCGACGTACCACGCCGAGATCGACAACGTCGGCTTCCACGTCGCGTTCCTCGTCGGCGTGCTCGGCCCTCACGATCTCGTCGGCTACGACACCTCGCAGCCGGTCGGTGAAGGCAACGAGCCGTGGCTGCCGCTGCGCGCGACGTACCTGCAGATCGGCCCGCTCGGCATCGTCACCGCGCCCGGCGAGCTGCACCCCGAGCTGTGGGTCGGCGGCTACGACGGCTCGTGGAGCCAGGGCTGGCCGCTCATCAACCACACGACCGAGCCGAACCAGCCCGACTTCTCGCAGGCTCCCCCTCCGCCGTACATGCGCGACCTCGTGCTCGCGCACCCCGGCGTCCGCTACCCGGTGCTCGCCGGGCTCGCCGAGGATTACATCGGGTACATCGTGCCCGCGTACAACTACGTGCTGAGCCCGACGAACCCGTACCTCAGCGAGGCCGACGGCGATCACTACGAGGAGACCTACTCGCTCGGCCCCAAGGTCGAGGAGCAGGCGGTCGATCCGATCCTCCAGCTGCTGCAGTACCGGTCCAACTAGAGCGCATCTCAATAATCCCCGCGAGGCGAGAACGAGCGGCGCGCGGCAGATCGGGGCGCACGCCCGGAAGCGCAGCGAGCCGCGTGCTGAAGCACGCGGCGAGCGAGAACCGGCCGT
>JBLMXA010000798.1:0-3225 GCA_050257515.1 Acidobacteriota bacterium
GCAGGGCCGTCCGGTGCCGCTCGTCGAGCTCCGCGTGCGCAACGAGGCCGGCGACGTGCCGCACGACGATCGCACGTCGGGCGAGGTGCTCGTGCGCGGCCCGTGGATCGCCGGCAGCTACGCCGGCGGCCACAGCCCGGAGCGCTGGACGCCCGACGGCTACTTCCGCACCGGCGACGTCGCGCGCGTCGACGAGCACGGCTTTTTGCAGCTCGTCGATCGCATCGCCGATCTCATCAAGAGCGGCGGCGAGTGGATCGCGACGCAGGAGCTCGAGAACGCGCTGATGGGCCATCCCTCGGTGCGCGAGGCGGCGGTGATCGGCGTGCCGCACCCGAAGTGGGGAGAGAGGCCGCTCGCCGCGGTCGTGCTCAAGGCCGGCTGTCAGTGCACCGCGGACGAGCTGCGGGAGCACCTCGCGCCGCACTTCGCGAAGTACTGGCTCCCGGAGGCGATCGTGTTCGTCGAGGCGATCCCGCGCACCTCGGCCGGCAAGTTCAAGAAGACCGAGCTTCGCGAGCAGTTCCGCGACTGGAAGTGGTGAGCGAAAGCGCACACCCGTGCTTCGCTTGTGAACGCTCTAGAAACCCGCTACCCCAATGGTAGTGGTCACTTCACTGCGCACCCTCGTCAAGAACACAGTGTTCGACCGCGTGCCGGGGCTGCTGCGGCGCGGTCCCGCTGCGGTCAAGCGCGTCGCGCTGACGTTCGACGACGGTCCGGACCACCTCACGTCGCGCTACCTCGACGTACTCGACGATCTGGGCGTGCCCGCGACGTTCTTCCTGTGCGGCAAGACCGCCGAGCAGCATCCGGAGCTGGTGCGCGAGTACCTGCGGCGCGGCCACCAGATCGCCGCGCACGGCTACGACCACACGTCGTTCACGAAGCTGTCGCGGCGCGCGCTGCTCGATCAGTGCGAGCGCACCGAGATCGCGATCGGCGGCCAGCTCACCGGGCACCCGTGGGTGCGGCCGCCGCACGGCTCGCTCGACGCGACGTCGACGCTGTCCTTGCTCGCGGCCGGCTACGTGATCGCGATGTGGTCGGTCGACTCGCACGACTACGACGAGCACGACGCGGCGAAGGTCGCCGAGCGGTGCTCGCCCGCGAAGGTCGGCCCCGGGGACGTGCTGCTGTTTCACGAGGGGCAGGAGTGGACGCTCGACGCGCTGCCGCGGATCGTCGCCGCGCTGCACGCGTCGGGGCTCGAGTGCGTGACGATGCACGATCTGTTCGCCCGCTAGCGCGCCCGGGGTACGCTTCGCCGCATGAAGACGGTCGAGCAGTACCTGGCGAGTCTCGAGTCGCGCCGCGTGCGCCTGTTCGTGCGCGGCGAGCTGGTCGCGCATCCGATCGAGCACCCGCTGATCGCGCCCTCGGTGCGCACGGTCGCCGAGACCTACCGGCTCGCCGGCGAGCCCGAGCAGCGCGAGCTGTTCACCGCGCACTCGCGGTTCATCGACGCGCCGGTCAACCGCTTCACGCACATCTTCGAGTCTCCCGACGATCTCGTGAAGAAGGTCACGATGCAGCGCGTGGTCGGCCGGTTCACCGGCACGTGCTTCCAGCGCTGCGTCGGCATGGACGCGCTCAACGCGCTGTACACGACGACGCACGGCACCGCGTACCACGCGCGGTTCGTCGAGTTCCTGAAGCACGTGCAGCGCGAGGACCTCGTGCTGTGCGGCGCGATGACCGATCCGAAGGGCGATCGCCGCAAGGCGCCGCACGAGCAGCCCGACATGTACCTGCGCATCGTCAAGCGCACGAAGCACTCGCTCGTCGTCCGCGGCGCGAAGATGCACCAGACCGGCGTCGTCAACTCGCACTGGATCGTCGCGATGCCGGGCCGCTCGCTGACCGCCGACGAGGCTGACTTCGCGGTCGCGTTCGCGGTGCCGGTCGACGCGAAGGGCGTCACGCTCGTCTACGGCCGCCAGCCGAGCGACGACCGCCGGCTCGGCTGCGACATCGATCAGGGCAACGCGCGCTACGGCGGCCAGGAAGCGATCGTGCTGTTCGAGGACGTCGAGGTGCCGCTCGACCACGTGTTCATGGCCGGCGAGACCGAGCGCGCGGCGCCGCTCGTCGACGTGTTCGCCGGCTACCACCGCCAGAGCTACGGCGGCTGCAAGCCCGGCAACGGCGACGTGCTGATCGGCGCGAGCGCGCTGCTCGCGAAGCTCGCCGGGGTCGACCGCGCGCCGCACGTGCGCGACAAGCTCGTCGAGATGACGCAGCTCAACGAGACGATGCACGCCGGCGGGCTCGCGTGCTCGACGAAGTGCACGAAGACCCCGGCGGGCACGTACATGGTCGACCCGCTGCTCGCGAACGTGACGAAGCAGAACGTCACGCGCATGCCGTACGAGATGGCGCGGCTCGCCGAGGACCTCGCCGGCGGCCTGCTCGTCACGCTGCCCGCGGCCGAGGACTTCGATCATCCCGAGGTCGGGCCGCTGCTGCGCAAGTACGTGCAGGGCGCGACCGGCTCCGACGAGGACCGCCGGCGCGTGCTGCGCCTCGTCGAGACGATGACGATCGGCGCGACCGCGGTCGCCTTCCGCACCGAGTCGATGCACGGCGCCGGCTCGCCGCAGGCGCAGCGGATGCGGATCGAGCAGCAGGCGGACTTCGACGCGAAGATCGGCGACGCGAAGCGGATCGCAGGAGTGCGCGACTAGACCTCGTCACCTGGTGCTATCCTCGGATGTGGGCCAGAAACGGGGGCAGCTCGGCTCATCTCCCGACGTCGAGCTGATGCTCGGCGATACGACGCTGCCGAGCCAGGCGGGCGCCGGAGAGACGGAGCGGTCGCCGGCGCGGCCGAGTGCCGCCGATCTCGACGCGGGCACCCAGCTCGGCAAGTACCAGCTGGTGCGGTTGCTCGGCGTCGGCGGCATGGGCGCGGTGTGGGAGGCGCGCGACTGCGAGCTCGACCGGCGCGTCGCGCTCAAGATCCTTCGCCGCGACGCGACCGACGATGCCGACCGCCGCGAACGCCTGATCCGCGAGGCACGCGCGATGGCGCGGCTGCGCCACGCGAACGTGATCACGGTGTTCGACGCGGCACGGCTCGACGGCCGCGACGTGATCGCGATGGAGCTCGTCGAGGGCGAGACGCTCGCCGGCTGGTTGTCGCGGCCGCACTCGCGCGACGAGCGCGTGGCGATGCTGCTCGCAGCCGGCCGCGGGCTCGCCGCTGCCCACGGCGCCGGCCTC
>JBLMXA010000799.1:0-7434 GCA_050257515.1 Acidobacteriota bacterium
GTGACCGTCGTGCGTGCGCAGCCGGAGCTTGCGCGTGCCATCGCGCGACACCTGCATCTCCGCGATCTCGAGCGAGCCGATGCGCGCGCGCGTCGCGAGCTCCTCGCGCACCGCGCGCGGCAGGTTCGTCATGTCGTCGAAGCCGCGCGCGCCGCGGTCGTGCACCCATCGCCACACCTGCTCGCCGCGGAACCGCGGCCAGCCCTGCGCGACCGCGAACGCCTCGGCGTCGGCGAGCGTCATCGCACGCAGGTCTGGGAGCTCGGTGGCAGTCACGAGGCTACCTACTACCACGCGAGTTTCGCGGAGTCGCTTGGTATGTGCGCTGCACCGGCAACAGGCATGAAGACGCTGTTGTGGACGGCCCTGGTCGCGACGATCTCGGCCGCGTGCGCGGGCGCGGCGGTGCGCGCGCTCGAGTGGGCGTGGCGTCGCGCCAGCGGCGAAGACCCGCCCGAGATCCCGGGCTGGGCGCGCTTCTTCGTCGGAAAACCGCTGAGGACACAGATCGGTCGCCGGATTCACCCGGCCGCCGAGGCCATGGCGTGAACAGGAGACCCGCATGGACACCCAAACCACCCCCGAGACGAACGGACGCGTCGGCGAGCTGCTCCACCGCATCACCGACGACGTCAAGACGATCGCGAAGGACGAGGTCGAGCTCGTCCGCACGGAGCTGACCCAGACCGCACGCGCCGCCGCGTCCGACGCCGCCGCCGCGATGATCGGTGCGGTCGTCGCGCTGATCGGCCTCGGCATGCTGTGCGTCGTCGTGGTCGTCGCCCTCGCGCCCGTGGTCTCCGCGCTATGGGCGCGGCTGCTCATCATGGCGCTGGTCTATCTCGTGATCGGCGGCGCGGTGGCAGGCGGCTTCGGCCAGAAGCTCCGCCACGACGCCGTGCCGGATCTGGCTCCGGCGAAGTACGAGGGCGAGCGCACCCTCAAGGGCGTCGCCGAAACGCTGACCAAGACGGAGGGACGTACCCATGCGTGATCGTCAGGAGATCGAGCGCGAGATGTTCCGCGCCCGCGAAGACCTCGAGCAGAACCTCGACGAGCTGAAGCACACGGTGCGGGAGAAGGTCGACCTCCCCGCGCGCGCGCGTGCAGCCGTCGAGGAGAAGAAGCAGCAGATGAAGGACCTCGCGCGGCGAGGCGCCGACGGCGCGAAGCAGGCCGCGGTGCGCGCCGGCAACGGCGTCAAGCGTGGCGCGCGCGCGAGCATCGACTTCACGAAGGAGCGGCCGGTGCTGGTCGGCGGCGTGTTCCTCGGCGTCGTGCTCGGCCTGATCGCCGCGGTCGTGATCGTCAAGCGCCGCAACCGCCCGTGGTACGAGCGCTGGTACGACGCTATTTCACCGTGATCGTCAGCTTCGTCGCGAACGCGTCGCGGATCGTCTTGAGGTCCTTGAGCGCC
Organism: Acidobacteriota bacterium; assembly: GCA_050257515.1. GTDB lineage: Bacteria > Myxococcota_A > Polyangia > Haliangiales > Haliangiaceae > JABFXX01. Next base: position 1,418 of record JBLMXA010000799.1, read on the forward strand.
GGCTCGACCGCGGCGCGCACGCACTGATCGGCGGCGGCCTCCGGGCTGCCGGCGGGCAGCGCGGTGGGCGGGTCGATCTTGATGTTGAACACGCCGGACTCGTCCTCGTACTCGCTCGGCGTGTACGTCGACTTGAAGCCGATCGCCACCGCCAGCGCCTCCTTGTGCGTGGCGCCGTTGTACTGCACCCAGCACGCGACGAGCGCGGTCCTCATGTCGGGCTCGGCGAGCTTGTCCGGGATCGCCTGGTAGGTCTTGCCGCTCGGCTGCGGCGACGCGGTCACGGTGACCGCGAGCTTGTCGGTCGCCGGGGTCACGTTGCGCGTGAGATAGACGTCGGCGAGCCCGTTCTTGCCGAGCGCCAGCGGATCGAGCCCGACGTCGGCGAGCGTCGCGAGATCGGCGAGCGCCTGGCGGCGCAGCGAGCTGCCAGCCGGCAGCGCGAGGATGCAGCGGTGCAGCACGCGCGCGCCGAGCTCGGCGTGGTCCTTCTTCGCCTTGCCCGCGGCGAGCGCGGCGCCGTACGCGCAGTCGATCTCGGGCGGCAGCGCGATCTTCTCGGCATCGTAGTGGCCGACCGCGCGGTTGTAGGCGTCGATCGCGGCCTCGATGTCGCCGTGCGCGCGGGCATTCGCGCCGAGCGCGGCGAAGTAGTCGCCGACGGTCGAGCGCGCGGTGCGCCGGCACACGTTGTCGAAGCAGTGGAGGTCGTCCTGGCAGTTCATCGTCGAGCTGCAGCTCTCGAACTCCTTCGACTTCTCGCCACCGCGCGGATCCGATGCCTTGGCCTTCGTGTCGCAGCCGCCCAGTGCAACGAACGGCGCGACGAGCAAGAGGAGCCCCAGGTGCCTCATCCCCCCGAGGATAGACCAGATCGCCGGTCGCGAGCGATGGCCGGCGGCACGACGATCGGCGGGGCGTGCGTCGCCTCGACCAGCCAGACCAGCCCGCCGGCGAGCAGCCCGATCGACGCGACGAGCGCGGCGTAGACCCCTGACAGCGCGTCGGCCGACGTCGAGCACAGCCCGAACCACAGCGTGCCGGCGACGCCCAGCAGCACCGCGCCGGCGGCGAGGCGCCGCTCGGACTGGCCGTTCCAGCCGATCGCCGCGAGCATCAGCGCGCTCGCGATCACGGCCGCGATGCCGAGCAGCGGCCTCATCGCGAAGATCAGCGCGCTCGCCGCGAGCGACACGACCGCGAGCGCGCGCACGACGCCGATCGCCCGGCGCAGCCCGCGCGCGGTGACCGCCATCGCCGCGCCGGCGAACGCGAGGCCGAAGATGTACGGCGGCAGGAACATCGGCAGCTCGACCGGATAGATCGGCGTGCGGTCGTCGCAGCCGCGCACCAGCGGCAGGAACACGCACAGGAACAGCAGCAGGCCCGACGGTGCGGTCAGCCGTCGATGCCGGCGGCGGCCGAGCGCGAGCTCGACGCGCACCGGCGGCGGTTCCACCGGATACATCGCCGGCACCATGACACGCTGGAGCCAACGCGCGAGCGGCTGCGAGGATTCCCTAGTGGCGCTTCAGCAGCTCGCCAAGCGTGTCGCGCACCTGCGGGTTCGTCTCGATCTCGTGGTGCTGGCGCAGGATCGGGACGATGTCGCCGTTGTCCATCTCCTGCAGCGCGGCGTAGGCGGCCTCGCGCAGGCCGCCGGCCTCCTGGCGCAGCACCATGACGAGGAACTCGCCGGCCTCGATCGAGTGGATCTTGCCGATCGACTGCAGCGCGGCGGCGCGCACGAGCGGGTCTGTCGCGTCGCGGTAGATCCGCGCGAGCGGGTTGAACGCGTGCGGGAACGTCAGGCCGCCGATCGCGACGATCGCGGCCTCGCGCACCTTCGGGTCGGGATCCTGCAGCGCCTTGCGCACGATCACGAACGATCGCTTGAAGAACAGGAAGCGCAGCGCGCGGACGGCGGCACACCGGATCTGCGAGTCGGCCGACGCGAACAGCTTCTCGAGCGGCGACAGCGCCGCGTACGACTGCAGCTCTCCGAGCAGGCGTGCGACCTCGACCAGCGTCTCGGTATCGCCCTCGGCCTTGCGCGCCTGCGCGTCGGCGAGCGTCAGCAGCACGACGAGCGCGCGCCGGCGGATGCCGTTCGGGTAGCGCAGGTCGCCGACGATCGACGCGGCGACCGCGAACGGATCGCCATCCATCTCCCACTCGAGCAGGTCGATGTACCAGATCTCGGCGTAGGCGTGCTGCTGCTTCAGGTAGTCCGGCAGGCCCGGCAGCTCGACCGGCGGCGCGGCGAGCCCGCGATAACGCTGCGCGATCGTGGAGAACCGCTTCTTCGCGCGCTCGGGCAGCTCGAGCCCGGCGAGCTTGTCGAAGCAGTCGCGCACCGCCGGGTAGTCACCGACCGCGGAGTGCTGCGATGCGGCCGCGAGCAGCGCGTTCTCGACCATCTGGACCGGCACGCCGGTCTCGACGAAGCGCTCGGCGCACTTGACCCACGTCAGCGCGCTCTTGTGCTGGTAGTGGCGGTCGTACGGCAGCCCGGCGCGCGCCGCGAACGCGGCCGCCTCCTGGTACAGCGTCGCCGCGGCGTGCAGCTCCCCGCGCTCGAGCGCGAGCTTGATGAAGTCCTCGTAGTACTGGAGGACGTAGAACTTGAGGTTGTCCTCGCGCAGCACGCGGATGCAGTTGACGTAGCCCTCGGCGAGGTTCTCGAACTGCGCCGACTCGCGGCCGAGCTTGAGCAGGATCTGGAAGCAATCGAACGCGCGCTCGAGCTCGCCGGCCTGCTCGAAGTCATCGGCGACCTGCTCGAGCTTGCGCTGGCTCTCGACGAGCGCGCGCCGCGCCTCCGCCGACTTCGCATCGAGCCGCACCGCCGCGAGGCCGTAGTTGAAGTGGACGAGCGCGGCCTCGTACGGGCGGTGCGCGAGCCCGGGGTGATGGACGAGCGACTTCCACGCGGCGACCGCCTCGGGGCCCTGCTTCGCCTTCTCGAACGCGACCGCGGCGTGCACGGGCAGCATCGCGTCCTGGTACAGCTGCGCCGCCTCCGTCCACTTCTTCTCGATCTCGGCGAGCCGCGCGCGCAGCGCGACGTGCTCCTCGGCGACGAGCTGCGCGCGCGCGAGGTCGAAGTAATGCAGGTACAGGTAGACGAACGCGGCCTCGCGCGTGCGCCCGAGGTGGCGGTAGATCTCGCCGAGCCGGCGCAGCCAGTCGTCGTACTCGTAGTTGATGACGTGGGTCTGGCCGATCAGCTCGCGGTAGTGCCGCTCCGCCTCGATCCACCTGCCCTGCTGGACGTACGCCTCGGCCTGGTCGGCGGTCGACTCGATCGAGTTGAACGTGCGGCGGGCCACGGACCTGTCATAGCATGCCCCGATGGTGCGCCTGATGAGGACGTCGCTGCTGCTCGCGATCATCGTTGCCGCGTGCGAGAAGGCGCACGACACGCCGCCTGCGCCCGGCTCCGGCTCCGACGCGGTCGTCGAGGGCCTGCTCGCGGACATGGCGGCGTATGGCGAGAAGTCGCTGCCGATCGTGGTCGGGTTCGACGGCGATTGCGCGAAGGTCGCGGACCGGATGCTGACGCTCGAGCCGCTCGCGAAGTCGATCCGCGACCGCACGGACCAGCTCGAGGCGGATCCGGCGCGGCACGCGGCCGCGCGCGACCGGATGAAGGCGATGAAGGCCGGCGTCATCGCGCGCTACGAAGCCGTGCTGAGACCGCTCGGCAAGACGCTCGCGGATGTGGACGCGAAGCAAGCGGAGATGAAGGACAAGTGCGCGGACGATCCGCGGTTTCGCGACGCCGAGCAGCGCACCGGGCTGAAGAAGCGGAAGTGAAGTTGCCGCCGTGTCCGGAACCGGCCAGCGTGCCGCCGGCGCGGTCGCTAGCCTGATCGCATGACGTTCCGCATCTCCGGCCTCGATCCCGAGCCGTTCGCGCCGCTGTTCGACCTGCCCGACGCCGAGCTCGCCGCGCGCGGCATGCGGCGGCGGTTCGCCGACGAGCCGGTCGGCTTTCCGTGCCGCGTGTCGCTCGACGACGCCGCGGTCGGCGACGAGCTCGTGCTGCTCGCGTACGAGCACCACGCGGTGAGCTCGCCGTACCGCGGCTCCGGCCCGATCTACGTGCGTCGCGCCGCGCGCGCCGCGTGGGCCGGCGTCGATCGCGTGCCACCCGCGCTGCTCCGCCGCACGCAGCTGTCGGTGCGCGCGTACGACGCCGCTGGCCTCATGGTCACCGCCGCGTTCGTCGACGGCGCCGCGCTCGCGGACCGCCTGCCGCGCCTGCTCGAAGATCCGGCGGTCGCGTACGCGCACGTCCACTACGGCAAGACCGGCTGCTTCGCGGCGCGCGTCGACCGCGCCTAGCGCGACTTCTGCGTTCACGTGATGACGAAGCTCGAGTACGGAGCGTAGTCGACCACGACGAGTGGCACGTAGATCCCCGGACAGAAGTCCCAGCTCACCGCGTTGCCGTTGCCGTTGGCGCGCATCGAGATGCCGACACCCGCAGCAATCGCGACCGGCGCAACCGTCGCTGATGAGGGCTCGACGGAGATCGCAAACGACGGCGTGGTGAACGCGGCATCCGACCACATCGGCCACTCTCCAAAGCCCTCGCCGGGGCTCAGCATCGGGATCTCGAACGTGGTGTCGTACACCGCGAGGCTCGAGTACCCGCGGTCGATCTGATATGCGTCGCACTGGACGGCCAGCGAGAAATGCACGTCGGGCGGACCGTCCGCAGAGCCCTGCGCCCCCACCATGGCATGGCCGGTGATGCGGACCACTGCCGACACGTACGCGATCCCGGGCGCCGGCGGATCGAACGTGAACGACACGCGCGCGACATCGCCGTTCGGCGGCGCAGCATGCGCGATCCCATCGTCAACGCCGACTCGCTGGCCGGCGAGCCCCACCGTATTCGGCGGGAGCGGCGCCGTGCACCCCTCGCCGCCCTGGACGTGGTCCGGTGTGGTCAGCAGATACATCTGCGGACCCGGCGGAGGTGCCGGCGGTGCCGGCTCATTCGGCTCGGGAGGCCGCCCGGGGTACGCCGGCGTCGGCGTGGCTGCTTCACGCAACGCCGCGATCACCTCCGCACGCGCAACGCTCGCCCGCGTGGGGTCGAAGCGGAGCGTTGCGTATCCGTGCGCCGCGAGCCGCTGGGCAAGCGGCAGCGTCCGATCACGAGCGATGCGCTCGCGTTCGCGCGCGCGTGCGATGACTTCCCGGACGTCGTGTTTGCCCATTCTCGTGCCTCCCTACTTCTGTGCGGGGATGTTGCGCAGGCTCGCGCTCGGCGGCTTCGGCGTCTCGGCCGAGCTCGGCGCGCTCGTCTTCGGCGCGGGCTTCTGCGCGCGCGTCGCGTCGCCGACGATGTCGAGCGCGCGGCGCTGGCGCTCGGCGCGCGACGTCAGCGCGTCGGCGTGGACGATCTGCGAGCGGTCGAGCAGCGGCACGAACTCGGGCAGCTGGTCGGAGCTCGGCAGGCACACGACGCCGTACAGGAACGCGTGCTGCTTGAGCGCGGTCGCGAGCTCGGGCTCGATGTGGCACTGGCCGTGCGTGATCACGTACAGCACGACGCGGCGCTTCTGCTCGCGGCGCAGCCGCGTGACCTCGACGAGCAGCTGGCGGAACACCTTGCCGTAGTTGCGGCCGCGCTCGCTGCGGAACGACAGCAGGTACGGCACCGGCACCTGGCCCGAGCGCGCGATCTTGACGGTCTCGTGCAGGCGCGAGTCGAAGAACCGCACCCAGATCTCGTCACCCTCGAGCGTCAGCTTCTTGATCAGCGCGAGCGCGAGGCCGCGCGCGAACACCTGGCGCTGGCCGCGCATCGACGCGGAGCAGTCGATCAGTAGATATTGCAGGCGGCGCTCGTCCTCGCGCTGCTTGTCGCGGCCGTAGTAGAGCAGCTCGGCGTCGACGACCTTCTGCTCGAAGATCTCGCGGTCGTACGCGAGCTCGGACAGCACGAGCGAGTCGATGTTGCCCTTGCGCTCGATCGACGCGTAGCCGTCGACCGCGAA
>JBLMXA010000800.1:0-6409 GCA_050257515.1 Acidobacteriota bacterium
GCGACCTCGTCCTCGGTAGCGAGGACGAGGACATCGAGACGATCGCGACGAAGATGCGAGAGCACGCGATCCGACGGATCCCGATCGTCGATCGTCGCGGCGGCCTGCAAGGCGTGCTGAGCGTCGATGACGTGATCGGCTGGCTCCGCGATCAGATCCAGGCCACGACGAGGCTGCTCGAGCGTCAGGGCACCGGCCCGCAGCTCCGCATGAAGGTGGCGCGCTAGCCGCCGAGAAAGGACATCGACATGGACCGCGGAGCGACGGCCGACTGGAACACGAATGCCGGGACGATCACGACCGACTCCGGCGCGCTGATCAACGCGCCGTACTCGACGAGCGCGCGCTTCGAGCTCGAGGCGAGACCCGCCGGCACCACGCCGGAGGAGCTGCTCGCCGCGGCGTACGCGAGCTGCTTCACGATGACGCTCGCCGACAAGCTCGCGGCCGCGGGCTATCCGACGCCGTCGCTGCGCACCGAGGCGCGCGTGCAGCTCGTCCGCCCGAGTGGTTACTGGGAGATCCCCGCGATCCGCGTGCACTGCTCCGCCGCGGTCCCGGGCATCAGCGAGCACGACTTCCTCGAGATCGCGCATTCGGCGCGTATCCAGGGTCCGATCGCGCGAGCCATGCGTGCCGACGTCACGCTGACCGTCAGCCTCGAGAGCGCGCCCGGCCGCGAGTGGCACCTGCCGCTCCAGCACGCGTGACTGGCGCGCGCGATGCAGCGCATGACCGCATGCGTCTGACCTCTCCGGCGTTCCGCGATGGTGACGAGATCCCGGCGAAGTACACCGCCGACGGCATCGACGTGTCTCCACCCCTCGAGTGGAGCGATCTGCCGCCGCACACGAAGAGTGTCGCGCTGATCGTCGACGATCCGGACGCTCCCGATCCGGAAGCTCCGACGATGACATGGGTGCACTGGGTGGTCGCGGACCTGCCGCCCGAGCGCAAGGGCCTGCACGAGAACGTCGGCAAGCTCGCGAACGGTCACGTCGGCTACAACGACTGGCATCGCGCCGCGTGGGGCGGACCGTCTCCGCCGCGCGGCCGCCATCACTACTTCTTCAAGCTGTACGCGCTCGATCGCGTGCTCGAGCTGACGCACCCGACGAAGACCGAGCTCGAGCGCGCGATGGCCGGCCACGTGCTCGGCGAGGCGACGCTCGTCGGCACGTACCAGAAGCGCAGGCGGTGACCGATGCGCGAGCTCGTACGCCGTCACCGCATCGCGTGCTTCCTCGCGATCACGTACGCGGTGTCGTGGGGCGCGTGGCTCCCGCTCGCGCTCGCGCACCGCCGCGTCGGCCCGGGGCTGTCGCCAGCGTACCTCGCCGGCCTGCTCGGGCCGATGATCGGTGCCGTGGCGACGCGCGCGATCAGCGACGGGCGCACCGGCCTGCGCGAGCTCGGCGCGCGGATGATCCGCGTCCGCGTGGAGGTGCGAGCGTGGGCGATCGCGATCGGCGTACCGTTCGCGACGTACGCGGCGACGTACGTCGTGCTCGCGGCCTACGCGATGTTCCTGCTCGCGCCGATCGTGCTGCCGAGCTGGCACTCGCTCGGGATGTTCACCGGATTTCCGATCACGAACGCCGCCGCGCTCCTCGTGATGCTCGTGATCGTCAACGGCTTCGGCGAGGAGACCGGCTGGCGAGGGTTCCTGCAGCCCGAGCTGCAGCGCACGCACTCGCCCGTCGTCGCGAGCTTGCTCGTCGCCGCGTGCTGGGCACCGTGGCACGTGCCGGCGTTCTTCGTGTCGGAGACGTACCGTCAGATGCCGCCCGCGACGATCCCGATGTTCTTCGTCGGGCTCGCGAGCGCTGCGCTGTTCCTCGGCTGGCTGGCGAATCGTGCGCGCGGCAGCGTTACGGTCGTTGCCGTATTCCACGGCGCGTACAACCTGTTCGCCGGCACCGTCGGCGCGCGCGGGCCGCTTGCCACCGTCGAGAGCACCGTCGTGATCTTCGCGGCCGCAGCGATCGTCGTACGCGAGCTCCGCGAGCCACACGAGCACGTGCCACCGGCCTCGCGCTTGCAAGATGCCTGGTCATGACGGCCGGCCTCGTGATCGTCGTGCACGGCAGCGAGCGCAACCGGCATGTCGCGTCGATGCTGCAGCACGAAGGGCTCGACACGCGGGTGCTCGATCTACCCGACTCCGACGTCGACGCGATCGCCGATGGCATCGTCGCCGCGACCGACGAGATCGCGCTCGCCTCCCCCGATCTGCCGATCGGCTACTTCGCGAGTGGCCGGGGCGCCGCCGCCGCGCTGATCGCCGCCGCGCGCCGGCCCGACGCGATCGCCGCGGTCGTGTCTCGCTGTGGCCGTCCCGACCTGAGCGGCGCGTCACTCGCCGCGGTGCGTGCGCCGACGCTGATGATCGTCGGCGGCGGCGACAAGCTCGTCGTCCGCGCGAACCGCGAGGCCGCTGCCCGGATGCTGGCGCCGAACCAGGTGTCGATCATCCTCGGCGCGTCCAACCAGTTCGCGGAGCCGGGCACGCTCGACGAGGTCGCGCGCCTCGCGGCGTCGTGGTTCCTCGATCACTTCACGCCGGTGCACGCGGCACAGGCGTCGTGACGCTCGCGCCGCGCGTGCGGAACCTGAGCAGCGCGCGGAGCGAGTCGGCGATCCGATCGAACAGCTGACTCTTCGCTGTCACCGTCAGGTGGACCTGCGCCCACGGGTACATCGATTCGTCCTCGCGCTCGGCATGGTCGCGCAGCAGATCGACGAGCGCGTGCACGCTGCGCGCACGTACGAGGTGGAGCTCGACCTCGATGCCGATGCGGTTCAGCGCGTGACGGATCGCGCCATGCTCGGCGAGGATCGCCTGCGCCTCCGCCGGTGCCTCGGCCGAGTACGCGGGCAGGATCAGCTGCTCCTCGCTATCGAGGTGCTCGACGATCGCGCGCTCGAACAGCTTGTACTGCGCGATCAGCTCGCGCGGATCATCGGCGTACGTGCGCGCGAGCAGCGCCGTACACGCCGCCTCGATCTCGCGGTGATGCTCGGCGAGCAGCAGGCGCGGACCGTTGGCAGCCCCGGCGTCGAGGCCGGCGGTGGAGAGCTCTGACGTCATGCAAGCAGGACGGAGCAAGCCGCAAGCCAGCGCGGATTCAGCCGCCCGCGCGCAAGCCTTGCGGAGTCAGCGCGACGCGCTCGCCCGGCGAGAACGGCGCGTAGTCGCGGAACACGAAGATCCCTCGCTCGCCGTCGTCGAACTGGACCAGCACCTGGTACGTCCGCGTCTCCGCCGATCCCTCGCTCGCGGCCGCGCCGACCGCCGCGCCGGCGGCCGCGCCGAACAGCGTCGCCGGCCCGTGCCCGTGGAACAGGATTCCGCCGATCAGCGCGCCGGCGAGCGCGCCGGCGGCGGGATTGCCCTCGACGCGCCGCACGATCTGCTGCACGGACTCGACGGTGCCGGGCCGCACCCAGCTGTCGCCCTGGGCGACCCAGGTCGTCGTCGTCGTCGTGCCGTGCCAGCACGAGGTCGTGAGCGCGAGCGCGAGCGCGAGCATGAAGACACGCATGTCGGTGATGCAGTGCATCGCGCGTGCCGGCGCACGGCACGCGCCGTGCACGAACTCCCTGCATGGCGACCACCTTCTTGATCGTGGCAGCGCTCGCGTTCGTCGCGCTCGAGACCTCGGGGACCGCGTGGAGCCAGCCGCTCGACAGGCTCGCCGAGAAGCGCGTGCTGCCCGCGCCGCAGACGTCGGGCGGCCCGTCGCTCGCGAGCGTGCTCGCGACTCGGCGGTCGCGCCGCGAGTTCGGCGCGCGCGCGCTCGACGACGCGGAGCTCGGTCAGCTGCTGTGGGCCGCGCAGGGAGTCAGCGATGGCCATCGCACCGCGCCTTCGGCGGGCGCGCTGTACCCGCTGACGATCCACGTCGTCGACGCGCGCGGCGTGTGGCACTACGTGCCGGCCGATCACGCGGTCGTCCGTGACGCGACGGGCGATCACAGAGGCCAGCTGGTGTCTGCCAGCTTCGGTCAGGCGGCGACGCGCGCGCCCGAGGTGCTCGTCGTCACCGCCGACATCGCGGTCACCGCGAAGAAGTACGGCGCGCGCGCCGAGCGGTTCGCGACGCTCGAGGCCGGGCATGTCGCCGAGAACGTGCTGCTCGAGGCCGCCGCGCTCGGACTCGACGCGGTGCCGGTCGGCGCGTTCGACGAGGCCGCGGTGCGCCGCGCGCTCGGCCTGACGTCGCAGGACACGCCGCTGTACCTGATCCCGGTCGGGCCACCGCCATGAGGCGCAAGCGCAAGCGTAGGCGTAAGCGTAAGCGGATCGATGCTTCGGCGACGCGCCCGAGATCGATGCAACCCTCGCACACCAGCGTCTCGGCGTCGTTCGGCGTCACGAGCTCACGGGCTGACTGCCGCTTACGCTTACGCTTGCGCTTACGCTTACGGATCAACTCGTGACGCGGAATGCGATCTGCAGGGAACCGCTCGCATGACGAGCGACCAATCGGTCTGGTGGGATGACGTCCGCAGGATCGCCGACGAGCTCGAGCTCGAGATCCACCTCGCGGGCATGGAAGCGCGCGATCGCTGGCACGAGCTGAAGCCGCGCGTCGAGCAGCTCGAGCACGAGATCGTCCACTCCGGCGAGCACCTCGGAGAGGCAATCTCCAAGGAGCTCGCCGAGGTACGCGGCGCGCTCAGGGCGCTGCGCGAGGATCTGTTCTCGAAGGTCCGCGGCAGCTACACGCACGGCTGGTGAGCTGCACGGCCTGCGCGGCTGCTGGCCACGCGCGCAGCCTTTGCGGTCACGCCGGCTCGCGCGCGGGCCCGCCGCTGGTGCCGCGCTTGCACCACCGGAGGCGACATGCAGACCGCGGTGATCCATCCGAGCCGGCGCGGCAGCGTCGCTGCGAACGTCGCCGACTACGCCGATGCGCGCCGCACGTTCCGGTGGGCCGACGTCGAGGCCGAGCTGATCGGCGCGCGCGGCCTCAACATCGCCGACGTCGCGGTGCTGCGCCACGCGCGCGGCGCGCTCGCCGACAAGATCGCGCTGCGCTGGCGCGGCAAGCGCGGCGACACGCGCGACGTCACGTACGCGATGCTCGCCGCCGACACGCGGCGGTTCGCGACCACGCTGCGCGAGCTCGGCGTCGCCAGGGGCGACGTCGTGTTCGCGCTGTGTCCACGGATCCCCGAGCTCTACGCGACCGCGCTCGGCACGCTCGCGCTGCAGGCGGTGTTCTCGCCGCTGTTCGCCGCGTTCGGTCCCGATCCGATCGTCACCCGTGTCACCGCCGCGGCCGGCAAGGTGCTCGTCACGACGTCGAGCCTGTACGCGCGCAAGATCGCGCCGATCCGCGATCGCCTGCCCGTGCAGCACGTGATCGTGATCGGCGATGGCGCCGAGGTTCCCGACGGCACGCTGCACTGGGACGACGTCGTGCTCGCCGCGAGCGACGACTTCGAGCCGCCGCCGACGCCGCCCGACACGCTCGCCCTGCTCCACTTCACGAGCGGCACCACCGGCAAGCCGAAGGCGGCGATGCACGTGCACGGTGCGGTCGTCGAGCACCTCGCGACCGCGCGGATGGCGCTCGATCTCCACGCCGACGACGTGTTCTGGTGCACCGCCGATCCCGGCTGGGTCACCGGCACCTCGTATGGCCTGATCGCGCCGCTCGTCGCCGGCGTGACGAGCGTCGTCGACGAGGCCGACTTCCTCGCCGAGCGCTGGTACCAGCTGCTCTCCGACGAGCGCGTCACGGTCTGGTACACCGCCCCGACCGCGATCCGCATGCTGATGAAGGCGGGCGGCGAGCTCGCGCACCAGCACGACCTGTCGCGGCTGCGCGTCGCCGCGTCCGTCGGCGAGCCGCTCAACCCCGAGGCGGTCGTGTGGGGCGCCGACGTGCTCGGGCTGCCGTTCCTCGACAACTGGTGGCAGACCGAGACCGGCGGGATCATGATCGCGAACCTTCCATGCATGGACGTGCGGCCGGGCTCGATGGGCAAGCCGCTGCCCGGCGTCGATGCCGGCATCGTCGCGGTCGGCGACGACGGCAGCGTGCGCGAGGTCGCGACCGGCGAGGTCGGTCAGCTCGCGCTGCGGCCCGGCTGGCCGTCGATGTTCCGCGGCTACCTCCACGAGGACGAGCGCTACCGCAAGTGCTTCGCCGGAGGCTGGTATCTCACCGGCGATCTCGCGCGCCGCGATGGCGATGGCTACTACTGGTTCGTCGGCCGCGGCGACGACGTGATCAAGTCGGCGGGCCACCTGATCGGCCCGTTCGAGGTCGAGAGCGCGCTGCTCGAGCACCGCGCGGTCGCCGAGGCCGCCGTGATCGGGATCCCGCACCCGATCGCCGGCGAGCTCGTGAAGGCATTCGTCGCGGTGAAGCCCGGCTTCGAGGCGAGCGACACG
>JBLMXA010000801.1:0-9653 GCA_050257515.1 Acidobacteriota bacterium
CGCCGACCTCGCTCGACGCGCCCGAACTCTACCTGAACCGCGAGCTCACGTACCTGAACTTCTGCTGGCGCGTGCTCGCCGAGTCCGACGACGGCAGCCTGCCGCTGCTCGAGCGGATGAAGTTCCTCGCGATCGTCGCCTCGAACATCGACGAGTTCTTCCAGAAGCGCATCGGCGGCCTGAAGCAGCAGGTCGGCGCACAGCTGCACGCGGTGACGCCCGACGGCCGCACGCCGGCGCAGCAGATCGCCGACTGCCTCGAGCTGATCGGCAGGCTGGAGGCGACGAAGGCGCGGTTCCTCGAGAAGGTGGCCGCGGACCTCAAGGCGATCGGCGTGTGGATCGCGCCGTTCAAGGAGCTCGACCCGCAGCAGCGCGCGTGGGTGCGCGAGTACTACCTGCGCAACATCTTCCCGCTGGTGACGCCGCAGGCGATGGACCCGGCGCACCCGTTCCCGTTCGTCTCGAACCTGTCGCTGAACCTGCTCGTGTCGCTGCGCTACGAGAACGACGCCGAGTCGCTGCTCGCGCGCGTCAAGGTGCCGGTCGGCGGCGGCGTGTCGCGGTTCGTGCGGCTCGGCACGTCGCGTACGTTCGTCGACCTCGCCGACGTGATGGCGAACAACCTCGACCTGCTGTTCCCGGGCATGGAGGTCGAGGCGTGCTCGCTGTTCCGCGTCACCAGAAACGCGATCGCCGAGCGCGACGAGGAGGAGGCCGACGACCTGCTCGAGATGATCGAGATCGAGCTGCGCAAGCGCAAGTTCGCGCCGGTCGTCCGCCTGCAGGTCGCCCAGTCGATGCACCCGCAGCTGCGCGGCCGGCTCGCCGCCGAGCTCGGCCTCGACGAGGGTCAGGACGTGTTCGAGGCGCAGGGCATGCTCGGCCAGCGCGATCTCATGGAGATCGCGACGCTCGACATCCCCGAGCTGCGCGACCCGCCGCACGCGCCGGCGCAGCCGGTCGACTTCCTGACCGAGGGCAACATCTTCCACGCGCTCCGCGAGCAGAAGCACATGCTCGTGCACCACCCGTACGAGTCGTTCCAGGAGTCGGTCGAGCGGTTCCTGCGCGAGGCGTCGGAGGATCCGAAGGTCCGCGCGATCAAGATGACGCTCTACCGCACGTCGAAGGACAGCGAGGTCATCAAGCACCTCGTGCGCGCCGCGCGTAACGGCAAGCAGGTCGCGGTCGTGCTCGAGCTCAAGGCGCGCTTCGACGAGGAAGCGAACATCAAGTGGGCGTCGCGCATGGAGCGCGCCGGCATCCACGTCACGTACGGCGTCGTCGGCCTCAAGACGCACACGAAGATCACGCTCGTGATCCGCCACGACTACGACGGGCTGCGCCGCTACGCGCACGTCTCGAGCGGCAACTACCACGCCGGCACCGCGCGCCTGTACACCGATCTCGCCCTGTTCACGTGCGACGACGTGATCGGCCGCGATCTCACCGAGCTGTTCAACTACCTGACGACCGGCTACAAGCCGCGCCGCAAGTACCAGAAGATGCTCGTCGCGCCGAAGATGCTGAAGCAGGCGCTGCTCGAGAAGATCGAGCGCGAGATCGCGCTCGTCGGCGCCGGCGAGCGCGGCCACATCCAGTGGAAGCTCAACGCGCTCGAGGACGTCGACATCGTGCGCGCGCTCTACCGCGCGTCGCAGCGCGGCGTGACGATCGATCTGATCGTGCGCGATACTTGCCGGCTGCGCCCGGGCCTCGACGGCGTGTCGAGCTCGATCAAGGTCGTCAGCGTCATCGGCCGCTTCCTCGAGCACGGCCGCATCTACTACTTCCACAACGGCGGCCGGCCCGAGTACTACATCGGCTCGGCGGACGCGATGCAGCGCAACCTCGAGAAGCGCGTCGAGGTGCTCGTGCCGATCGAGGATCCGCGCCTGCAGGCCGAGCTGCGCTTCATCCTCGAGACGCAGCTCACCGATCAGCGCGGCGCGTGGGACATGCAGCCCGACGGCAGCTACGTCCACCGCACCGGCCTCAACGCGAAGCACAGCCAGCTGCAGATGATCGAGCGCACCGAGCGCCGCCTCAAGGAGGCGACGCGCCTGCGCCGGCGCAAGGTGCAGACGACCGCGCGCAAGCGCCGCTAGCCGCTCACTGCTGCTGCACGTACAGCACGCTCGACAGGCCCGAGAAGTACAGGCGCGAGCAATCGTCGGTGAGAAACGGCGTCGTCGCGCCGCCCGGCGCGGTCGCGAGCGGCTGCAGCGGCGGCCAGTCGGCGTCGAGGCGCGGCCGGCTCGCGTAGACGATCGAGTAGCTCGTCGCGCCGGTCGGCTCGCCGTAGCCGATCAGGCGCAGGCCGTCGCCGCTCATCTGCAGCTCGTAGACATACGCGACGCCGAGATCGGCGGCCTTGTACGGCATCGCGCGCGCGAGCGCCCACGTGCTCGGCGCGGTCTCGGCGATCTCGTACCAGGCGTTGTCGGGCTGGCGGAAGTACAGCATGTGACGCCCCGGCGCGTGGCTCGGCACCGTCAGCGTGTCGCCGCTCGCCCACACGAACGGCCACGTGATCGCCGGGCCGTCCGTCCACGTGCCATCGCCGCCGCGCACGAACGACACGAACGAGTACGCCGTCGCCGCCATGTCGTACGCGGTGACGAACATGTCGTGGTCGGGCGTGAACACCGCGTTGTACCAGTAGCCGGCCGGGAACTTCGTCTGCAGCACGACCGGCGTCATCGGCTGATCGATCAGGCCCGACTCGATCTGCGTGCCGGGGTCGTAGCAGGTCGCCACCGCGACCCCGGAGAGCGTGCTGATCGTGTAGCCGAAACAGTCCTGCTCGATCACCTGGTGGAGCAGCCTGTCGAACCCGGGCTGCACGCCGGCGGGCGGACACGTGTACGGCGCGTCGGCGGGCGCGTCGAAGTACTGCGCGTCGATCCCGCGCGTCTTCGTGCCGCTCAGGCCGAAGATCTCGTTGCACGCGCACAGGCCGAGGAGTGCGAGCGACCGCACGTCGTCAGTCTACAGCGACGCGCACACGCCGTCGCCCGAGCGCGCGGCCCGGCGCCAGATCGCGGAAACCTCGCACGTGCCGGCCTCGCTGCCGTGGCGGGATGCTACTGCTGCGGTACGTACAAGATCGAGCCGAGGCCGCTGAAGTACAGGCGGCTGCAGTCGTACGTCATGAACGGGTAGGTCGCCTGGGCCGGCGGCCCCACGAGCCGGATCGCGGTGCCGAACGGATGCGACAGATCGGGGCGGTCGGCGTAGAAGATCGCGGGTTGCGGGTCGACGCTCATGCTCCTGCCCGAGAACACGATCCGCAGCCCGTCGGGGCTCAGCTGAGGCACCGAGTCGAACGTCAAGACACCGAGCGTGGGCGCCGTGAACGTCATCCCGGTGTCCCGCCACTTGCCGGGCGCGTACTCGTCGAGCTCGTGGACCTCGCTGTTGTCGGTGTAGAGCTCGCGCCGCGGCGTGCCCTTCTTCATCGGCGTGCTCGGCGAGACGTACGGGAGCCCCGCGACGGTGTAGGCGTCGAACGCGAGCTGCCAGCCGGCGCCGGCGGGCGTGTAGACCGAGACGACGCCGTTGTTGCTCGCGTCGGTGCGCCCGATCCACAGCTCGTCACCCTCGGGCGACAGCTTCGGATCGAAGGCGCTCGGCGTCAGCATCGTGAGGTCGAGGCTCGCCGCGTCGATCGCCGACGTCTCGATCATCTGGGCCCCGGTGGTCGTCGAGCACGTCGCGACCGTGACGTTGCCGGCGGGCAGGCTCGTCGTGTAGTTCTCGCAGTCGCCCTCGGGCACGACCTGCACGAACAGGTCGCTGAACGCCGGCGCCGTGCCGGTCCCGCCCGGCGGACACCTGTACGGCGCGTCGATCGGAGCGTCGTAGACCGCGGGCTGGGTCTTGCCGAGGCCGAAGATCTGGTTGCACCCGGCGAGCGCCACGCACGCCGCGCCTACCCGAAATACCGGGCCACCCATCACGCTCCAGTTGGCCCGAAACGCGACAGAAAAGCTACAGTGAGCGCCATGGCCATCGCACGTCCCGCTCCGCTCGCGTACGGCGGCAGCGGCGGCGGCGGCGGCGGTGGCGGCGGTGGCGGCGGCGGTGGCGGCGGCGGTGGGAGTGGCGGTGGTGGCGGCGGCAAGGCGACCGCGAGCCCGCACAAGGCGGCGATGCCACCGCCGCCCGAGAAGGTCGACTGGAGGAGCTACCTCGGCGTGTTCCGCTACCTGCGGCGCGCGGTGCAGCTCGTGTGGTCGACGAACCGCGCGCTCACGATCGGGCTCGCGGCCGGCTCGCTGATCGCCGGCGTGCTGCCGGCCGGCATCGCGTACGTGTCGCGCGGCCTCGTCAACGCGGTGCTCGCGGCGCAGACGCACGGCGGGCAGGGCCGCAACACCGCGCTCGCGTGGGTCGGCGCCGAGCTCGGGCTCGTCGCGGGGCTGATGCTCGTGTCGCGCACGCTCGGCATCTTCCGCTCGCTGCTGCGCCAGCAGCTCGGCCAGAAGATCAACGTCGAGATCCTCGACAAGGCGCTGACGCTCGAGCTGACGCAGTTCGAGGACAGCGAGCTGTACGACAAGTTGACGCGCGCACGGCGCGAGGCGAGCTCGCGGCCGCTGTCGCTCGTGTCGCAGGCGTTCGAGCTCGGCCAGAGCTTCATCACGCTGCTCGGCCTCGGCGGGCTGCTCGCGGCGTTCTCGCCGCTCGCGCTCGCCGTGTTGATCATCGCCGCGATCCCGCCGTTCATCGCCGAGCTCAAGTTCTCGGGCGACGCGTTCCGGCTGTCGCGCTGGCGCACGCCGGAGACGCGCGAGCAGATGTACGTCGAGATGGTGATCGCGCAGGACGCGTACGCGAAGGAGGTCAAGCTGTTCGGCCTCGGGCCGCGGTTCCTGCAGCGCTACAAGCGCATCTTCGAGACGCTGTACGAAGGCGACCGCAGGATCACGATCCACCGCGGCGTGTGGGCGCTCGTGCTCGGCACGCTCGGCCAGGCGGCGTTCTACGGCATGTACGTGTGGATCGCGATCACGACGATCGAGGGCAGCCTGACGCTCGGCGGCATGACGATGCTGCTCGCCGCGTTCAAGCAGGCGCAGTCGGCGCTGTCGAGCGCGCTCGGCGACGTCGGCGGCATGTACGAGGACAACCTCTACATGTCGAACCTCTACGAGTTCCTCGACACGCCGACGATGACGCCGAGCGGCACCGCGACCGAAGGCCCGAAGCCCGGCGACGGCGTGCGGTTCGAGGACGTCTCGTTCCGCTACCCCGGCTCGCACGAGGACGCGCTCGCCGGCATCGACCTCCACATCCCGCCCGGCAGCAAGCTCGCGATCGTCGGCGAGAACGGCTCGGGCAAGACGACGCTGATCAAGCTGCTGACCCGGCTCTACGAGCCGACCGGCGGGCGCATCCTGCTCGACGGCCGCGACCTGCGCGAGTGGGCGCCGCACACGCTGCACCGCCGCATCGGCGTCATCTTCCAGGACTTCGTGCGCTACCAGCTGACCGTCGGCGAGAACATCGGCGCCGGTGACGACCGCGCGTACGAGGATCGCGGGCGCTGGGACGACGCGGCCGACCGCGGGCTCGCCAAGCCGTTCATCGTCGAGATGCCCGACACGTACGACACCCAGCTCGGGCGCTGGTTCCGCTCCGGGCGCGAGCTGTCGCTCGGCCAGTGGCAGAAGGTCGCGCTCGCGCGCTCGTTCATGCGCCGCGAGGCGGACATCCTCGTGCTCGACGAGCCGACCGCGTCGATGGACGCCGAGGCCGAGGTCAGGATCTTCGAGAGGTTCCGCGCGCTGACCGAGGACAAGATCGCGATCGTGATCTCGCACCGGTTCTCGACGGTGCGCATGGCCGACCAGATCATCGTGCTCGACCGCGGCCGCATCGTCGAGCGCGGCTCGCACGACGTGCTCGTCAAGCAGGGCGGCCGCTACGCGACGCTGTTCAACCTGCAGGCGCAGGGTTACCGATAGCCTGAAACCGCGCGCGCGAGCCGCTGTCTGAAGCAGCGTGAAGATCGTGGAGCCCGACGTGCTCGAGCAGTGGTGGCACCCGGGCGCGCTCCCTCGGTGGGCGGTGCTCGTGCTCGCGGTCGCGACGATGACGACCGTCGCGGTGGCGCATGTCGGCGGCTATCACTACGCGGCCTACGTGTACTCGCACAGCTTCTGGCTGCGCGACGGCCTCGCGCTCGGGCTCGGCGCGGTCGCCGCTGCCGCGTGGCTGCCGGCCTGGCGGATCTCGCGCGCGGCGCGCGTCGCGCTCGTGCTGCCGGTCGCGCAGCTCGCCGCGATCGCCGCGGGCTGGACGATCTGGTGCGCGATGTTTCATCGCGTCGAGCACGGCAGGCAGGTCGGCTCGCTCGTCCGCGCGCTGCCGCTGCACGCGGTCGTCGCGATCGCCGCGATCGTGACGCCGCTCGTCGCGCGCGCGATCGTCGGCCGGCGCGGCCGCGACTGGCTGCACGCGACCGTCATGCTCGCGCTCGTCCACGCGCTGCTCGCCGGCGTGTGGCTGTCGATCGCCGCGCAGATCTGGTGTCGCGCGAAGCGCGCGGAGTACTGGTCGTGGGCCGAGATCGAGCAGATGCTGCAGTCGAAGCGGCTGATCGCGTTCGCGCTCGCGCCGCCGTTCATCGCAGCGGCCGCGTTCACCGCGATCGCGATGCGGTGGTTCGAGCGCGTGCGGCGCGTCGCGAGTACGCTCGCGAGCGCGACGTCGCTCGCGGTGATCTACGCGTTCGCGCTGCGCGCCGATCCGAGGCCGGACTCAAACCTCGTCTACGTCAACTTCGTCCACGTGCTGCTCGCGCTCGCCGTCGTCGCCGCCGGCTCGCTCGGCGCGCTCGCCGCGGCGCTGTGGCTGCGTGGCCGCGCGGGCCGCGACGCGCTCGCCCATGCGCCGCTGCACGGCGTGGTCGCGATCGACAGCGAGCGCGGCGCGCCGGTCGCGTGCCTGCAGCTCGCGGGCTGGCTGCGCGGGCCACGCATCGTCGCGCGCGCGTTCGAGGTCGTCACGCCCGAGGGCACGATCGTGGTGCCGGGCGATGCCGGCGTCGTCGCCGAGCTGCCCGCGGTGTCGACGCGGCTCGCCGCCGGCGACGCGATCGCGGTGGTGCGCGAGGGCGATCGCGTCGCGCTCGCGGGGCTCGTCGCGCCCGCCGGCGATCATCCGTTCCGCGCCTCGCCGGTGCCGGTCGCCGGCCCGCGCGTGCTCGTCGGCGCCGAGGGTCGCGAGCCGCCGACGTTCGCGTCGGTCGCGCTCGCGCTGTGGCGGCCATGTCTCGCGTACCTCGTCGTGATCGTCGCGATCGCGCTGCCCGGGCTCGCCGCGGCGCTGAGCGGACGCTAGATCAGCTGCCGGCCCACGGCATCGAACGCGGTGATCGCGAGCTGCGCGGCCGGAGACGCGCGATAGCGATCCGCGAACAGCGTCCACACCATCGTGTCACGCAGCGCCCCGTCGGGCTGGCGCAGCCGGCGCCGCAGCGTCGCCTCGTGCGCGTAGCCGAGCTTCTCGGCCACCCGCGCCGATCGCGTGTTGTGCGGACCGCAGTGGATCTCGATGCGATCGAGGCCATCGACCTCGAATCCGACGCGGGTGAGCGCGCCTGCCGCCTCGCTCGCGAGCCCCTGCCCGATGCGGCTCGCGCGGATCCAGTAGCCGATCTCTCGCGCGCCCGCGCCCGCGCGCACGTGCAGGCCGGTGCTGCCGATCACGTCGCGCTCGTCGCGCGAGAAGATGCCGTACACGTAGTCTTGGTCCTGATCGAACCTGCCGCGAAACCGCCGCAACAGCTCGATCTTCTCGTCGACCGTCTGCGGCTCCTGCTGGATCCACCGCCTGTCGCGCAGGTGGTCCATGCTCTCCGCGATCGCCGCCTGCAACAGCGGCGCATCGCGCGGGTCCCAGCAGCGGACGACGAGGCGAGAGGTGACGAGGCGATAGCAAGGTCCGGCCATCCGACGCGGTCCAGCGTACAGTGAGAACATGTCCGGGTTCGAGCTGATCGAGACCGAAGGCGTGCCGATCAAGGCGTGGACGCGCGGCGTCGGCGTCGAGGACGCCGCGCGCAAGCAGCTCGAGAACGTCGCGAAGCTGCCGGTCGTGTTCCACCACGTCGCGGTGATGCCCGACGTCCACTACGGCATCGGCGCGACGGTCGGCAGCGTCGTGCCGACGCAGCACGCGATCATCCCCGCCGCGGTCGGCGTCGACATCGGCTGCGGCATGATCGCGGTCGAGACCGACCTGCCGGCGAGCCGGCTGCCCGACTCGCTCGGCACGCTGCGCGCGGAGATCGAGAAGGCGGTGCCGCACGGCCGCACGCACGGCGGCGGGCGCGGCGATCGCGGCGCGTGGTCGAGCCTGCCCGCGCCCGCGCAGCAGGCGTGGCGCGAGCTCGCGCCCGGCTACGCGCAGATCATCGACAAGCACCCGCGCATCGGCAAGGGCAACGACTCGAACCACCTCGGCACGCTCGGCACCGGCAACCACTTCATCGAGGTCTGC
This sequence comes from Acidobacteriota bacterium, assembly GCA_050257515.1. Classification (GTDB taxonomy): domain Bacteria; phylum Myxococcota_A; class Polyangia; order Haliangiales; family Haliangiaceae; genus JABFXX01. Next base: position 8,515 of record JBLMXA010000801.1, read on the forward strand.
CTCGACGAGCGCGATCGGATGTGGCTCATGCTGCACTCCGGCTCGCGCGGTGTCGGCAACCGCATCGGCAGCTACTTCATCGAGCTCGCGAAGCGCGACATGCGCGCGCACCTCGAGAACCTGCCCGACCAGGCGCTCGCGTACCTGCGCGAGGGCTCGCGGCACTTCGCCGATTACGTCGAGGCCGTCGAGTGGGCGCAGCGCTATGCGGCGACCAACCGCCGGTTGATGATGGACGCGGTGATCGCGTGCACGAAGAAGCTGCTGCCCGCGTTTTCGCTCGGCGAGCACGCGGTCAACTGCCACCACAACTACGTCGCGCGCGAGCACCACTTCGGGCAGGACGTCTACGTCACCCGCAAGGGCGCGGTGCGCGCCGGGCTCGGCGAGCTCGGCATCATCCCGGGCTCGATGGGGGCGAAAAGCTACATCGTGCGCGGCAAGGGCAACCGCGACGCGTTCTGCTCGTGCAGCCACGGCGCCGGCCGCGCGATGTCGCGCGGCGAGGCGAAGCGCCGGTTCTCCGTCGAGGATCACGCGCGCGCGACCGAGGGCATCGAGTGCCGCAAGGACGCCGACGTGCTCGACGAGACCCCGGGGGCGTACAAGCCGATCGAGAAGGTGATGGCCGCGCAGACCGACCTCGTCGAGGTGGTACACGAGCTGCGACAAGTGGTAGTCGTCAAGGGATGACCGCTGCGGTCGAGATCGACGGCTCGCACGGCGAGGGCGGCGGGCAGATCCTGCGCACGTCGCTCGCGCTGGCGATGATCACGGGCAAGCCGCTGCGAATGAAGCGGATCCGCGCGAACCGCCGGCACCCCGGGCTCCAGCGCCAGCACCTGGCCTGCGTGTTCGCGGCCGCGCGGCTGTGCGGCGGCAAGCTGACCGGCGCGACGCCGGACTCGCAGACGCTCGAGCTCGAGCCCGGAACTTCCGGGCCGGCCGCATTCCAGATCGACATCGGCAGCGCGGGCTCGGCGACGCTCGTCGTGCAGACCGTGCTCGTACCGGCAATCGCGCTCGGGCGCACGCTCGAGCTCACGGTCACCGGCGGCACACACAACCCGCTCGCACCGCCGTTTCCGTTCCTCGATCGCGTGTTCCTGCCGCACCTGCGCGCGATGGGCGCCGACGTC
>JBLMXA010000802.1:0-4961 GCA_050257515.1 Acidobacteriota bacterium
ACGCGGATCGCGTCGGTGTAGTCCATCCGCTCGAACTTCGACTCGATCATCGCGCCGAGCCGCGCGACGCAGTCCTTGTCGACGAACTTCTCGAAGAACGCCATGTCGTCCTTCCGCTCGGCGAGCAGCGTGCGGAAGATCGACTTCAGGAACTCCTCGGCGAGCTGCGCGTCGGCGGCGAGATCGGCGAACGCGATCTCGGGCTCGATCATCCAGAACTCGGCGAGGTGGCGCCGCGTGTTCGAGTTCTCGGCGCGGAACGTCGGGCCGAACGTGTAGACCTTGCTCATCGCCATGCAGTAGGTCTCGACGTTGAGCTGGCCCGACACGGTCAGCCGCGCCTCCTTGCCGAAGAAGTCCTGGTCCCAGTCGACCTTGCCGTCGGCCGTGCGCGGCAGGTTCGCGAGGTCGAGCGTCGACACGCGGAACATCTGGCCGGCGCCCTCGGCGTCCGACGCGGTGATGATCGGCGTGTGGATCCAGAAGAAGCCGCGCTCGTGGAAGAACCGATGCACCGCCTGCGCGAGCGTGTGGCGCACGCGCGTCACCGCGCCGATCACGTTCGTGCGCGGGCGCAGGTGCGCGACCTCGCGCAGGTACTCCATCGTGTGGCGCTTCGGCTGCATCGGGTAGTGATCGGGATCGTCGACCCAGCCGACGACCTCGATCGACTCGGCGCGCAGCTCGACGGACTGGCCCTTGCCCTGCGACGCGACGAGCTCGCCGGTCGCGCGCACCGCGCACCCGGTCGTGATGCGCAGGACGTCGGACTGGTAGTTCGGGAGCTCCTGCGGCGCGACGACCTGCAGCGGCTCGAAGCAGCTGCCGTCGTGGATCGCGAGGAACGACAGGCCGGCCTTGGAGTCGCGCCGCGTGCGGATCCAGCCCTCGATCGTGACGCGGCTGCCGACGGCGACGTCGCCGCCGAGGATCTTCGCTACCCGTGTGCTGGTCATTGCCGTCACGGTTTTACACGATCTACTGTCGGCCGATGCGCGCCCGCCTCCTGCTCGTGCTCCTCGCCGCCTGTGGTGCCAGGCCGGCGCCCGCGACGCCGACGCCACCGGTCGCCGCCACCGCCCCCAAGCCGGCCGCCCCACCGCCGGTCGCGCCAGCGCCGGCGCCGCCAGCGCCGGCCGCGCAGGGCCAGTACTGCTGGATCAGCGACGAGGTCGCGATCGGCGAGGACGGCCGGGAACAGGGGCCCCACGCTCGCAAGAGCGGCTGCACCGCCGAGCTCGACCAGTGTCAGAAGGATGCCGACGAGATGCGCGGTCGCGACGGCACGAAGATCGCGCAGGAATGCACCCGGCAGTCGCCGGTGCACTGCTACGTGTTCGAGGCTCAGGAGCCGCCGCTCTGTTACGCGAGCCTGCAGGACTGCAACGAAGGCCGAGACCGCATGAAGGAGTTCGGCGCGACGACGCCGTGCGAGCCCCGGCCGTAGCTACCGCACCGCGGTGGTCTGCGAACGTCGTGCGCGCTCCAGCTCCGCAGTGCGTGCGCGCACTGCCGCGGCGCGGTGCTCGGCTGCGGCGTCGAGGTTCGCGTCGAGGAACCGCTGATCCTGCGCCTTCCAGCACGTCCGAGGATCGGCGACGGTCAGCTCGCTACGGCGGGCGTTCCAGCAATCCTTGAGGATCGACCGTGCGGTCGCCTCGTAGTGCTCCGCCATCCGTTCGTGGTCGGCGGCGGTCATCGGTGGAGAGGAAGAGATGGTGCCGCAGGCGGCCACGAGCAGCCACGGCATCACCGTTCGAGTGATGAGACTGCGCATGCCTCCGCAACGAAGCATCTCCCGTTCCACCGCGAATGCAGCTGATCAGGCGATCACTCCCCCGACGCCCTCCATGTCGACGGAGATGTAGACGAGCATGCGTGAACGCTAGCGCTCGGCGTCCTTGCTGCCGACGACCGTGAGGTTCATGCCGATCTGCACCGACACCGCCTTGCCGTCGATCGAGACGACCGTCTTGCCGTTCATGTACCAGCCGAAGCTGCCGGTCGAGAACTGCTTGACCTCGGCGAGCATCTCCTGGCCGTTGATCACCACCTTCAGCGGCTCTGCCTTCTCCATGAAGTGGGTGAGCGAGACAGGGCAGGAAGTCTTCGGAGGCATGGCGCGTTTGTACCTCCAATCGCTGCGATCCGGGGTATGGCAGCCGACGATCCTGGGGTCACGGTCGTGGTCGTGCGCACCGTGCGCTCGGGCATGGAGGCCAATGCCGAGGACTGGCTACACGGCGTGTCGCAGGTCGCGACGCGGGTTCCCGGCCACCTCGGCATCACGATCTTCCGGCCGCGCGGCGCCTCGCGCGACTACACGTTCGTGTTTCGCTTCGACACCGACGAGCACCTTCACGCGTGGGAGACCTCGGCCGAGCGCCGCGAGTGGGTGCAGCGCGCCGAGGCGTTCACCGAGCGCGTCACCGTGTACGAGCACACCGGTCTCGAGACCTGGTTCGCGTCGCCGGGAAGTGCGATCGCGGTGCCGCCGCGCTGGAAGATGGTGTGCGTGACGTGGGCGGTCGCGTTCCCGCTGATCCAGATCCTGTCCTCGACGCTCGGCCCGGCGCTCGGCGGCGTGCACCCGATCGCGCGCGGCGCGGTGATCGGCCTCGCGATGGTCTCGTGCATGACCTACGCGGCGATGCCGTGGACGACGAGGGTGCTCAGGAAGTGGCTTTACCCCGCGCCGCCGCCCTGAGCTGCACGAGCTCGCCGGCGACCTTCTGCTGCGCGCGCCACTGGCCGTAGGCGGCGCCGCGCGACTCGAGGCGCGCGACGGCGTCGGCGAGGTCGGGCGCGATCTGCGTGGGCTCGGCGCCGGCGAGCGGCGTGCCGGGCAGCGGCATGAACGCGTGCGAGTGGACGCGCGCGCCGTTCGCCGTGATCCGCTCGGCGAGCGCGATCGTCGCGGCGCGATCGTCGGCGGTCTCGCCGGGCAGCCCGAACAGGAAGTCGACGTCCGCGCGAAAGCCGGCCTCGGCGCACAGCGCGACCGCGCGCTCGATCGACGCGACGTCGTGGCCGCGGTGCGTGGCGGCGAGCAGCCGCTCGCTGCCCGACTGGCCGCCGATCACGAGCGAGCGGTTGTCGGCGTGGCGCGCGATCAGCGCGAGCGCCTCGGCCGACACGTGCTCGGGGCGCACCTCCGACGGAAACGTGCCGAAATACTGCTTGCCGCCGGGTGGCAGCTCGCCGCGCACCGCCGCGAGCAGCGCCTCGACCGCGGGCAGGTTCACGGCCGTGTCGTCGGAGCCGTACGACAGCGACGTCGGCGACACGTAGCGCACGTAGCGCAGGCCGCCCGCGACCATCGCGCGGACGTGCGCGCGCACGTTGTCGACGGAGCGATGGCGAAACCGCGCCTTGAACATGAACGGCGTCTGGCAGAACGAGCACGCGTAGATGCAGCCGCGCGTGATCTCGAGCGGGTTCCAGCGGCCGTGCACGAGGTTCGCGGCAGGGAACTCGTCGAGCGGCCGGCGCGGCGCGGCCGGTCCGCGCTGCAGCGCACCGCGCTCGTCGAGCCACTGCGTGCCGATGCCGCCGCGCGGGTCGCGGCCGTCGCGCACCGCGGCGACCAGCTCGACGAACGCCGCCTCGCCCTCGCCGGCGATCACGACGTCGAAGCCAGCGCGCAACGTCGCGAGCGGCTCGGCGGTCGCGTGCACGCCGCCGGCGACGTGCAGCACGCGCTCGCGGGGCAGCGCGTGAAGCTCCTCGGCCGCGCGCCGCGCGTCGGTCGAGTAGAACGAGTGCGCGACGACGACCGGACCGCGCGCCGCGCCGATCGCCGCCGCGAGCTCGCCGCGCGTCTTGCCGAACACGACCGGCACGTCCCGCGTGCGCGCGTCGCTGTCGAGCGCGGCGGTGACGACGTTGAGCGCGGCGATGCCCGAGCGCGCGGCGTGCGCGACCACCGTCGTCATGGGCGGCGCAGCTGACCGACCTCGAGCGCGAGGTGCGCGAACGCGGCGACGACGAGCGCGTGATCGATCGCGCCGGTGCGCAGCAGGCGCTGGACCTCGGCGAGCGGCAGCGTCGCGACGCTCAGCACCTCGCTGCCCTCGAGCCGCTGCTCGTGCGTCGCCGTCGCGTCGAGCGCGAGGTACGTGTGCAGCCGGTTGTTCTGGAGCGCCGGGTTCGGCGCGACGTCGCCGAGCTTGCGCCACTCGCGCGACGTGTAGCCGGTCTCCTCCTCGAGCTCGCGCGCCGCGGCATCGGCGGCCTCCTCGCCCTCGTCGACCATGCCGCCGGGGATCTCGAGGCACAGCTCGCCGGTGCCGAACCGGAACTGCCGCACGAGCACGACGTGCTCGTCGGGCGTCAGCGCGATCACGTTGACCCAGTCGGTGCACTCGATCAGCGAGAACCGCTTCTTGCCGACGCGCGGGTGCGAGCCCTCGACGAACGCGGTCTTGAAGATGCCGTAGTCGTGCGCCGGGGTGCGCGTGCCGAGGCGCCAGAGCAGATCGTCGTCCTTCACGCGCTCACTGTAGCGGAAGCCGCGCGTGCCAGCGGCCGCACCGCAGCTTGCCGTCCTTCGGCGTGTCGCAGCGCTCGACCTCGATCGCGAGCGGCGGCGCGCCGAGCGAGGCGAGCGGCACCGCGGCCTCGATCACCCACTCCTCGTCGAAGTCGCTCGGCTGGTCGAGCGTGCCGTCGCGATCGACGCCGGTCTTGACGTCGGGCGCGCTCGCGTGACCGGCGGCGTCGATCGTGAAGCTGCGCGGCCCGATCGCGAGCTTCCACGTGTCGGTCGTGCGGATGTCCTCGTCGGCGGCGTACAGCCCGACGAGCAGCGACGTGCCGTCGTGCAGCAGGCGCACCTCGGAGTAGGGCCGCGCCTGCTCGCCGTCGTCGCCGGCGAGCGTGCCGCGCAGCGCGCGCGCGTTCCACGCCGGCTCGTGCAGCTCGCCGTCGAGTGCGATCGGCGCGTCGAGCTTCGGGATCAC
>JBLMXA010000803.1:0-5161 GCA_050257515.1 Acidobacteriota bacterium
GTCTCGGGCGCGCGCGGCCGCGTTCGCGCGCTCGAGCGATCGGGTCGACACCGCCTCGGCACCACCGATGCGGATCGCGAAGTTGATGCGCAGGCCGAGGCGGCGGGGCGACAGGTCCGTCTTCAGGATGAAGTCGGTGACGCCCGCGCTGACCGCCTGTTCGAGGACCTCCTCGTCCTGGCGGCCGGTGACGAACACGATCGGCACGAGGTTGCCGCTCTGCCGCAGCTGCTTCGCGAGCTCGATGCCCGAGATGCCGGGCAGGTCCTGATCGAGCAGCAGGCAGGCGTACTCGCGCTGCGCGACCCGGGCGCGCGCCTCGTCGGCATCGCTCGCCTCGTCGAGATCGGCGCCCACGCCGCTCTGCTCCACGGCGCGACGGATCGCGAGCCTGTCGACCAGGTCGTCGTCGATCACGAGCAGGCGCAGGCGTTCCGTCACGACGGAAGACTACTACTCGAGCTCGCCGGGAGGTGCGCCGGACGGCGCCCCCGGGGCGTGAGGCGGGGCTGTCGGCGCGCGCGCGTGGCCGTCGGACCCGGCCGGAGCCGGGAGCGACGGGGGCGTCGCGGGCTTCGCCTCTTCTTTGCGCTGATCGTTGCGCGGCTCCTCGAGCCGGCGATACAGCGAGCGGCGGTCGATGCCGAGGATGCGGGCGGCGTGCGTCTTGTTGCCGCCGACCGCGTTCAGCACCTGGCGCACGTAGCGGCGCTCCATCTCGTCGAGCGTGATCAGCTCGCCCGGAGACTCGGTCGTGATCACGATCTTGGAGCTCTGGTGCTCCTGGATCTTCGCGGGCAGATCGTCGACGGTGATCTCGTCGAGCCGGCACAGCGCGACCGCGCGCTCCATGCAGTTCTCGAGCTCGCGGACGTTGCCGGGCCAGTCGTAGTCCATCAACAGACGTGCCGCCGGACCCGAGATGCCCTGCACCGGCTTGCTCGTGCGCGCGGCGATCCGCTTGAGGAAGTACTGCGCGAGCAGCAGGATGTCGCCGGCGCGCGCGCGCAGCGGAGGCACCGGGATCGCGACGACGTTGATGCGATAGAACAGATCCTCGCGGAACCGCTTCTCGTCGACCTCGGTCTCGAGATCGCGGTTCGTCGCGGTGATCACGCGCGCCTCGAACGGGACCTCCTCGTCGCCGCCGACCGGGCGCACCTTGCGCTCCTGGAGGACGCGCAGCAGCTTGACCTGCATCTCGATCGGCATCTCACCGATCTCGTCGAGGAAGATCGTGCCCGAGCCGGCCTGCACGAACAGACCGGCGCGCGAGCGCTTCGCGTCCGTGAACGCACCGCGCACGTGGCCGAACAGCTCGCTCTCGAGCAGCGGGGCCGGCATCGCGGCGCAGTTGACGGCGACGAACGGCTGATCGCGGCGCGGCGACAGGCTGTGCAGCGCGCGCGCGACCAGCTCCTTGCCGGTGCCGGACTCGCCGGTGATCAGCACGGTCGCGTCGCTGTCGGCGACGCGGCGGACCATCTCGATCGTCTCGCGGATCGCCGGGCTGTTGCCCGCGATGCCGTCGATCGGGACGTCTCGGTCCGCGGCTGATCGCAGCCGTTTGACCTCGCGTTTGAGCGAGAGGTGCTCGATCGCGCGGCCGACGGCGATCGCGAGCGCATCGACCTTGACCGGCTTGGTGATGAAGTCGTACGCGCCGGCGCGGATCGCGGCGATCGCCGTGTCGAGCCCACCTTGGCCGGTGAGCACGATCGGCAGCAGATCGGGATGCCGCTGACGGAGCTCCTGGCAGAGCTCGATGCCGGTCATGCCCGCCATCTGTACGTCGGTGACGACCACGTCTGCGGGGGTCGACCGGAGATGCTCCAGTGCGGCTTGTCCCGAAGTGACCGCATCGACGTCGAACCCGCGCTTGCGCAGCGAGTCCCGGAGCAAGACGGCGGTGTCTTCCTCGTCGTCGACGATCAGGATGGTTCCGTTCACTGCGGGTTCATACCTTTCTGCCGCCGTGCGGTCCACCCGTCGTCCGACGAGGAGGACACCAACGCGCTCATGTCAGCGGCGAGCGGCGACCAACAAAGAAGCTGATGATCGCCAGGATGAGCGCGACTACGAAGATGATCTTGCCGATGCCCGCGGCAGCACTCGCGATCCCGAAGAATCCGAACACCGCCGCGATCAGCGCGATGATGAGGAAGGTGATTGCCCAACCAAACATGGCTTACTCCTTTGCTACTAGCCGGTAGCAAAGCGAGCGACATGCCAGCGCTCCCGTCGGAGAGTACGCACGTGCGCAGGAGCGCAGCGGGCGGTCGGGCACGGAATACGGGGTTCATCGGTACGGGTCCAGTCGTCGTCGCACCGTGTGCAAGACGCTTGCTCGTTTCACACGTACAAACACCGACCATATCGACGTGGCCGGCGAGCGGGCTCGCCCCGACGCGCGGCGCCGTCACGAGCGGTGGCTCCGAACCGCCAGCTGGTTGTCGATCCGATACGCGCCGGGGACCGCTGCGGCGATCTCTTCGATCCGGATCGCGGTCGCGGGGCCCGGGACGCATCCGCGCAGCACCACCTCGTCCCCATCGACCTCCACGAGGACGTCCGAGAGATCGAGTGCGGGATCGGCCGCGAGCGCGTGGCGCACTCGATCGAGCAGCGTGCGCTCGCGGGCGGACAGCGTGTGCGGAGGATGCTCGGTCGGCGCCCCGAACCGGTGTCGGCTCGCCTGCTCCTCGTCGTGGGTCGCGCGATACGACAGATCCGGCGTCGCGACCGTGCGACGCTCGATCTCGTCATAACTCGTCGGTGTACGACGCTCCCGGGACGCCACGAAACTCCTGAGTGCAGTCGCGGTGCCAGAGTGAAGCGCTCGAAATCCTTGTAACTTGCTGATCGCGCTGTGCGCGTGCGCTCGGTGTGACTGCGACGCTCGGCACTCGCTGTTGCGCGCTGCGGCACTCCCGCCGCAAGCGCGCGTGGCAATGGCCGCGCCGCGGTTGGTATCGAGCGTGCAAATGACCTCCACCACAAAACGAATCCCCCGGCGCCCTAGCCTCGTGTTCCACCCGCGCGAGCAGGCTGCGCCATGACCCCCGAACCCTCGTTCGGGTCCCGCCGGTGCGCCTCCCCCAGGACACCGGCGGTTTTTTTTCCGGGGTATGATTTTTCTACATTCATGGCTCAGATCCGGATCGTGGACGACTGGCTGCGGTGCCCGGCGTCGCCACCGACTCACTACCGGTCCGTCATGGTGATCGCCGAGAAGTGGGCGGAACAGCGCGTCCTCATGCGTGCCTACGCCGAGAGCCGCGATCAGACGCTGCCGACGATCAGGCTGCACGGGACCGAGCTCGCGATCGGTCCCGCCGGCCTCGACGTCAACGGGCCGTGGGGCATCCACGTCGGCGAGCCGCCCGAGGGCAGGGCGCAGGTCGTCAAGCACGGGCTCGAGGAGGCCGCGCGCCGGCTCGCCGGGTCCAAGGGCAATCCGCCGAGGCTCGTCGACGAGTCGCAGACGTTCGATCGCGAGCCGACCGGGAACTGGGCGCCCGGTACCCCGCGCATCGTGCCGCAGCGCGCGGATCATCGCGGGCCGGTCGTCGATTACGTCGCGCCCGCCGGGGCCGCGCGCGTGCCGCAGTCGCAGGTCGCGACCTATCTCCCGCAGATGGCGGGGGTGCCGCAGCACACGCCGTCGCAGGCGGTCGCCGCGCCGTCGAATCCCGACCTGCGCATCACGCCGATGCCGCGGCGGTCGAGCGGCCGCACGCGTCCGCCGCCGATGGCGGTGCGCACCGCGCTCGGGTACACGTCGGGATCCGGCGCGCAATCGGCGATCGTGCGGCTCGGGCTCGCGCCGCACGTGTCGGCCCGCCTCGGCCGCATCGTCGACCGCGTGGTGCCCGCCGACTTCTCGATCGACGCCGGCGAGCGACGCGTGCTCAACGCGCTCGGCGAGCAGGAGCTCGTGAGTGCCCGGGCGATCGGGCAGATGCTCGATCTCGCGGATGCGGTGTCGTTCATGGAGGAATTGCTGCGCAAGCTCGAGGCGTTCGGGCTCGGCGACCTCGTCGAGCCGGCCGACCCGCACGGCGGCGAGCCGACCTATCGGCTCAGGCGCTGATGTGGTACGCAACCTGCCTCCATGCAGGTCCGCATCGAAGACGTATCGCCCGTCGAGAAGAAGATGTTCGTCGAGATCCCGTGGGAGACGGTCTCGGCCAAGCTCGGCGACGCCTATCGCGAGCTCGGCAAGGGCGTCGCGCTCAAGGGCTTTCGCAAGGGCAAGGTCCCGCGCCCGGTGCTCGAGCAGGTCTACGGCCCGCGCATCAACGCCGAGGTCGCCTACGAGCTCGTCCGCGAGTCGTTCTTCCGCGCGAACCAGGAGCACAACCTCGCGGCGGTCGCCGAGCCGCGCGTCGAGCAGGCCGCGCCGATCAAGAAGGGCCAGCCGTTCACGTTCGAGGCGATCATCGAGGTTCGCGGCGAGGTCGTGCCGCAGGACTACCAGGGCCTCTCGATCGAGCGCCGCAAGCTCGACGTGCCGGAGTCGGCGGTCGACGAGGCGCTCGCGCAGCTCGTCCGCGAGCACACCGAGCTCAAGCCGATCGAGGGTCGCGAGGTCACGGCGGCCGGCGACATCGTCGGCCTGAGCGTGACCGGCACGATCGGCGAGCACGAGATCAACCAGCCGCAGTTCGCGGTCGATCTCGACGACGAGGAGCGCGAGCCGCTGCCGGGGCTGCGCCAGGCGCTGCTCGGGGTCCCGCTCGACACCAAGGACAAGCAGCTCGAGATCCAGGTCCCCGAGGATCACAAGGACGAGCAGCTGCGCGGCCGCAAGGCCAACCTGACCGTCACGATCCTCGAGGCGCGCGCGAAGGACGTGCCCGCGCTCGACGACGAGTTCGCGAAGGACACCGGCAAGGCCGACACGCTCGACGGCCTCAAGAAGGCGCTGCGCGACGATCTCGAGGCGCGCGAGCGCGAGGTGATCGATCGCGAGGCGCGCGAGAACGCGCTGCGCGAGCTGATCAAGAAGAACCAGTTCCAGGTCGCGCCGTCGCTCGTCGATCGCGCGGTCGAGATGCAGTACCAGCGGCTGCGCCAGATGCTCGGCATGAAGCCCGAGCGCGGCAACCAGGGCCTGTCGGACGAGCTGCGCGACAAGATGCGGCCCGCCGGCGCCGAC
>JBLMXA010000804.1:0-11235 GCA_050257515.1 Acidobacteriota bacterium
CACCCGCGATCGTCGGCGCGATCTGCGGCAGCGGCCACACGATGCCGAATGCGCAGGTGCCGCTCGAGCGGATCTGGAACGCGCCGGCGCGCGCCTACATCGCCGCGTATCTCGACGCGCCGCAGGCGTGCGCACCGTGACCGCGTGATCAGAACAGCTCGGTCTGCGGCAGCAGCGCGACGCAGGCGGGATCGTCGTGCGCCGGATCGTCGACGTGGTTCGACACGCGATCGGCGCGCCAGCCGGCGAGCTCGGGCGCGAGCAGATCGTCGGCGAGCCAGCGCGCGTCGGCGAGCGCGGGCATCGTCGGCTCGCCGAGCGCGGCGACGACGCCGGCCGCGGGCACGGTGACGATCGCGAACGACGCGATGCGGTCGTCGGCGTGCGTCGCGACCAGCCCGGCGAACGCGGCGCGGTGCGGCGCGTGGATCCAGTACGGCTGCTTGCCGCGCCACGCATACCAGCCGTCCGCGAGCACGAGGCAGCGGCGCTTCGCGCGCGCGTTGCGCAACAGCGGCGTCGTCGCGATCGCATCGACCGGAGCGTCGTGGATCATCGGCCCGCGCTTGCCGCCGTGGCCGCGCCACGGCGCGAGCAGGCCCCACCGCAGGTCCTCGACGCCGCTCGCCGTCTCGACCGGCGCGCGCTGGCCTCGTGCGATGTTGAACCGCGCGGCGTCGGTGAGCGTGTAGCGCTCGGGCACGGCTACAGGGTCTTGAGGTACTCGAGCAGCGCGGCGCGATCGCTGTCGTCGAGCGCATCGCCGTACGTGTGGCCGGCGTTGCCGTAGCCGACCTCGGCGGTGTCGTAGACGCGCGTGTTGGCCTGCTGCGCGTGGCTCGGCGCGACGGTGAACTGCCAGCCGACCGCGGCCTGATCGTAATCGGTCGAGACGAAGCTGCGCGTCCACGCCGCCGGGCGCTGCGTCGAGTCGAGCACGGCGGCGAGCGTCGGCACCGAGCCGTTGTGAAAGTACGGCGCGGTCGCCCAGATGCCGTCGAGCGGCGGTGCGACGTAGCCGGGCTGCGGCTCGAGCCGCGACGTCTCGCCCCAGAACGACGCGGCAAACCACGCGACGTAGCTCGGGGCGAACTGCGTCGTGCCCATCGCGAGCATCGGATCGGTGCCGACGTCGGCCAGCGGCACGAGCTCGTTGGGGTACGTGCCGCCGGGCCCGTACGTGCCGTGGCAGGTCGCGCAGGTCGCGTCGAACACGGCCCGCCCCCTCGCGGCGAGCGACGCGTCGATCGCCCACGGCCACTTCGGCGGCGACAGCGTCTCGATCCACGCGCGCACGTCGACGAACGCGGCGTCGATCGCGGCGGCCTCGTCGACCGAGTCCGTGCACAACAGCGACGCCGCCATCATGATGCGCGCGTGATCGCCGCGCCCGGCGGAGTCGTAGAACATCGTGGTCTTCTTGCTCATCCGCCACCACGGCGGCACGTCGACCGGCGCGACCGAGACCGGCGGCAGGTCGATCATCGCGGTGTCGCTCCACGCGAGCGTCGCGGGATCGCGGTGCGCCATCAGCACGGCGGTGAGGTTGTCGGCCGGGTTGACGCCGACCGTGAGCGTCTGCGTGTACGGCGCGATCGCGTCGACGCGCGACGCGAACCGCTGGTACTCGGCGCGCGCGGTCGGGTCGGTGATGAGCCCGCCGCCGGCATCGACCTGGCCGGCCTGATCGCCCGTGAAGTCGCGATCGGCGCCGCCGAGCCCGACGACCAGCTTGCCGTCGATGTGGCCGGCGTGACAGGTGAGGCAGTTCGCGGTCACCACCTCGATGCCCTCGGCCGACGTCGCGACGCTGTAGTAGTACGGCAGGTGCGCGTTGTCGCCGGTGCGGCCCGGCGGCTGGTCGGCCGCGCCGGACGTGCCGAACACCTGATCGTAGGTGTCCTTCGGGATGCCGCACGTGATGTAGCCGCCGTTGACGAGGTAGTCGTAGCCCTTCGCGGGATCGCCCGCGCGCTGCGGCTCGCCGGGGATCGACGGGTACGCCCACGCGACGTCGGGCTGCGGCGGAGCATCGCTGCCGCAGGCCGCCGCCGCGACCAGGACCGCGAGGATCAGGGTGCGCACGCGCGGACGCTAACACGGGAACGTCAGTGCTTGCCCCAGAACCGGTCGCCCGGGTTCGTGAACACGCCGCCGATCTTGTTCTCGTCGTGATCGCCGGCGATCGCGTAGCCATGCGCGGTCGCGGCGCGGATCGCGCGGTAGTCGCCGCCGCGCGCGAACGCGACGACCGCGCCCTCGAACGCGCCGGCGCTCGCCATCAGGAAGTCGCGCGTGTAGACGAGCGGCACGCGGTGCGGGGCGGGCACGTGCGCGGCCATGAACGGGCCGGTATTGCACGCGATCGCGATCGTGCCGCGCACCGGCGCGCCTGGGCGCTCGAGCTTCGCCCAGTCGGGCTCGGGGACGTCGTAGAGCCGGTTGTGGCCGACGTACGCCACGATCTGCGCGCCGCCGCCGGCGGCCAGGTGCGTGTGATCGGGCAGCTCGATCGCGCGCGTGCTCGTGCCGTAGAGATCGCTCCAGTACGCGGCGAGGCCTCGATCGATCGCCGAGCCGCGCCACGCAAACGCGACGACGTACACGGGGACCTTCGCGATCACGCCGCGCTTGCGCCACGCCCGCGGCGCGGCGACGTCGCGATGCCAGACGCGGACGTCGAGCACGTCGGAGTCGGCGGCGGCGCGCTCGTCGTGGAGCACCTCGCGCCAGCCGGAGCCGCGCCGGCCGAACCAGCCGACGAAACCCTCGGTCGTCGCCCAGTAGAGGTTCGTGTCGGGCGCGTCGCCGTCGCCGAGCTTCGCGTTGCCGCACGCGATGATGTGGTTGTCGCACAGCGGCACGTGGACCTGGACGACGAGCGGCTTGCCGGCGGCGAGATCGGCGATCACGCGATCGTCGAGCGCGGCGAGCCACGCGTCCTCCGGCGGCGGCTCGGCGCGCGCGGGTGCGGCGGCGAGGAACGCGGCGGCGGCGAGATGGATCGCGCGCATACGCGAGCAACGCGCGACCCGGCGGGACTATTCCGGAGGCTCCGCTCTGCAGAACGCGTGGCCGCGCTGTGGACTTGTGGACAGCGCGCGGCGCGGCGCCAGATGAGCCGAACTGGCGCGCTGCCCACAAGGCCCACAGCGCCTGACGCGAACGCGAGCACTCCGTTCCGGAGATCAAAAAGCAGAAGCAGAAGAAGACTGCATGCGCGAACGCCGTGCAGATCACGCGACGGTCCGAGGAGCCGCAACGGACGCGCGTTCTGCGCGGACCCACGCGCACGGGCGCTCTGCGATGACGACTTGACCACAATATCGGCGAAATCAAATATTGCATATTCCGATGAGCCGCAGTAGGCTTCCGGAGTCATGGCTTCGAGACAGCGCAAGCGTCACGTCCAGCTCGAGATGCCGAGGCTGGACAAGAACGGGCAGCGCCGCGGTGGCAAGCGCGCCGGCGCCGGTCGGCCGCCGAAGGGGCCGAGGTCGAGTGCGCCGCACACGCGGCGCGCGGAGCTGAAACCCGCGTATCCGCAGCACGTCACGTTGCGCGTCGCGCGCGGCGTGCGCTGGCTGCGCGGGTGGAAGGCGTTCGCGGCGATCCGGCGCGCGCTCGCCGTCTCGATCGACACGCACGCGGACTTCCGGATCTGTCAGTTCAGCCTCCAGGGAGATCATCTGCACCTGCTGTGCGAGGCCGCGGACCGGCTCGCACTCGCGCGCGGCGTGCAGGGCTTCGAGATCTCGGCGGCGAGGCAGCTCAATCGCGCGCTCGGTCGGCGCGGCGGCACGATCTTTCCCGACCGCTACCACGTCGAGCCGATTCGGACGGTCGCGCACGTGCGGCACGCGCTGAGCTACGTGCTCAACAACTGGCGCAAGCACCGCCAGGATCGCGAGATCCGCGGCCTCTACGAGGGTCGCCTCGATCCGTTCTCGAGCGCGGTGTGGTTCGCGGGTTTTCGCGAGCGCACGCAGGCGATCGCGATTCCGCCTGACTACGAGCCGCCGCGCGTCGCCGCGGCGCAGAGCTGGCTGTTGCGCGAAGGATGGAAACGCGCGAGGCCGATCAGCGTGTATGCCGTGCCGGGCGGCGGAGAGGAGCCATAGCCGTGGCGCTCGAGATGCGAACGACCTGCGAGAAGTGCGGCGCGACGCTCGCGCGAGAGGATGCGGCGTTCATCTGCAGCTACGAGTGCACGTTCTGCCCGGCGTGCACGGGCGCGATGAAGCACGTGTGCCCGAACTGCGGCGGCGAGCTGGTCGCGCGGCCGCGCCGGCGGCCGCCGCTCAGTATGGAAACGTGACGAGGGCGCAGGCCCACGCGAGGTCGCTGCCCGCGAGCACGGAGGTCGTGAAGCTCGCCGACGGGGCGAGGGTCCGCAAGTTGTCCTCGGTGACGAGCGCGACGCAGCACTCGCTGTCCTCGGTCGCGACCGCGCGCAGCGTGAAGTCGGCGCCCGCCGCGGTCGTGCCGGTGAAGTCGTGGGTCAGCGCGGCGAACTCGATCTCGCGATCGCCGGTCAGCATCGCGGAGCCGCAGGCCTCGTGGACGGGATCGCCGGTGCCGGCGCCGGTCGCGGTGGCGACGCCGTCGAATGGAATCGCGCCGGCGACGCCGGTGTACTCGTGAACCGCGGCGGACACCTCGGTCTCGGTCGGGACGACCGGATCGGGCGTCGTCGTGATCTGGATCGAGAACGGCGCCGTGGTCGCGACGTCGCTCGCGTAGAGGATCCACAGCGAGCTGTGACCGCCGCTGGTCACCGGGTCGACCGGCGTGCGGAGGTACATGTTGCCCGCCGAGTCGACGACGGAGTCGAGCGTGTTGTGCCAGGTCGCGACCGCGAGCACGAGCAGATCGTGCGCCGCCGGCGGCTGGCCGAGCACGAGCGACACTGCCGTGGACGGCGCGGGCGCGGCCGCCGGCACCATCTGCACGAGGGTCGCGGTGCTTCCGGCGCCGGTGACGGGCTTGATGTCGCCGAGCCCGAGCACGCGGTCGCAGCCGCCAAGCGCGACGACGAGCAGCCACCCCCTCATCCATCCATCGTACTCGGGAAGCGGCAACGCGTCGCGTTCGTACCAGGTACAGCGTGCGCGCTCGTCTAACCCGCGTCATGATGGTGGGCAGCGCGGCGGCAGCGTGCGCCCAGCCGGTGCCGCCCGCGGCGATCGGTCACCACGCCGCGCCGGGGCCGCTGCCGGCCGCGAACGTGCGGATCGTGACCGTCGCGCCGTACGGCGAGATCACGATCGACGACGGCGCGATCGTGCTGATGGATCACGGTAACGGCGACCAGCGCGTGCACGTGATGACGATCTCGCGCGACTACCACGGCGCGAAGCTGTCGTGGGACGACCTCGCCGGTCCGCGCAGCGACGTGCGCCGCGGGACGTTCCCGATCGACTCCGACGAGCGCGCGTACATCCAGTCGTGGGCGCAGCGGCTGTGGCAGCTCGCGCCCGAGGGGCGGCGATCGTTTCCGCGACCGCCGGGCAGCGGCACCCCGCCGTTCGAGTGGGCGATCGTCATGCGCCGCGGCGACGAGGTTCGCATCGTCGACGGTGGCGCCGAGCCCGAAGAGGACAGCGAGCCGGTCGAGGAGATGACCGACTTCCTCGACATGCACTTCTAGTCGCCTTCTAGTCCTCTTCGCCCAGCTCCTTGCCGCGGCGCTGGACGTTGACCGCGCGCGACAGCTCCTTGTGGATGCGCGCGACGCGCTCGACCTGGCCCTTGGCCGGGAACCGCTCGTAGAAGCCCTCGCCGCGGAAGCTCTTCGCGAGATCGGTCCACGGCGCGAGCCGGCGCGTCCACCGCTTCTGGCGATCCTCGGGCTCGGGATCCTCGGCCGCGAGGTCGACGCACACGCGCAGCATCGCCTTGAGCGTCACCGGGCGCGTCACCATGTAGCTCGCGTGGCCCCAGGCCTCGCCCCACGCCTTCTCGGACGCGCGCAAGAAGTCGCGCACCATCTCGTAGTACTTCTCCGCCTCGCGCTGCCAGTTCGGGCGCTTCTTGATCTTCTTCCAGTCGGCGAGCGCCCACTTGTGGATCTCGTTGAACAGCTCGGCCTGCAGGATCCACTTCTCCTGCTTGCTGCGCCCGCCGAGCCGGTTGATCTTGTAGCGCAGCGGCGAGTCGCCCTCGCGATACAGATGATCGACGACGCGCGCCGCGAACTTCTTGTCCGGCGCGGCCCACGACACCTTCTCGTAGAGATCGACGAGGTGGCTCTTGTTGATGCGCGTCGGCGTCGAGTTGATGATCACGAACATCTCGGTCGCGAAGTCCTCGCTCTTGCCGTCGAAGATCACGCAGGGCACGTGGAGCGTGCGCGCGTCGTCGGGGCGCTCGCGCTGGAAGAAGTGCAGCGCGGCGAGGCGATGCTGACCGTCGATGATGAGGTACTTGCCGCGCGGCTCGGCCAGGTTGCCGACGTTGGCGAACGGCTTGACGGCATCGAACTTCAGCCGCTCCTCGGTGAACAGCAGCACGGTGCCCGGAATGGGCGGCTGGCTCACCGCCGTCTCGTAGAAGTTCTTGATCGCGGTGACCTTCGCGCGGCCGAGCTGGCGCTGGAACGCCGCATCGCTCGACTCGATCTTCGAGATGAACCGCGCCACCTCGTCGCTGTCCTCGACCTCTTCTCCCGCGAGGCTCGGCATCCCCTCCGCGTAGAACCGGCTGATGAACCTCACCTTGTCGAGCAGGTCCTCCGTCGGGTACGCGCAAAAGTAGAAGACGCTGTCCTTCTGCCTGATCTGCGTCGCCAGCACGCGCAGATACTACACGCCATCTACGACACTACGGGGCGCAATGGCCATCTTGGGGCCATTCCAGGTGGTCCTGGACCATGCAGGCGTTGGTCAGCCCGGCGAGCCAGCCGGCGAGGTCGGTGCTGGCTTCCGGCAGCTTCCACACGGCGAGCTGGTCGCCGCTGGCCTGGACGACGCGGCGGGTCGCCGGCGCCACCGCCAGCCCCTCGTACGCGGCACCGTACAGCCACGGCAACGTCCAGTGCGCGGCCGCCGGCAGCTCGACGAGCTCGAGCTGGCCACCGTTGCCGGTGCCGACGACGAGCCGGCCGTCGCCGCTCGCGACCGGTGCCTGCGAGGATGGCGCGAGCAGCCGCGTCTTCGCGCCGCCGGGCGCGACCAGCACGACGCCGTGGTCCGCGAGCGTCACCGCGATCCCGCCGTCGACCGCGGCGATCGCCTCGATCGGCTGGTCGAAGCGCGCGAGCTCGTCGACGCGCGTGCTCCACGCGCGCAGCACCGGGCCGGCGCCGACGAGCACGCGGCCGTCGCGATCGCCGGCGAGGATCGCGTAGCCCTCGACGTCGGGCACCCGCACGCGCTCGACGTCGCCGGTCGCGACGGAGCCGCGCACCAGCTCGCCGCGCGCCGAGAGCGCCGCGAACCGCAGCCGGCCGAGCCGCGTCACCGCGACCACGCCGCCGTCGATCTTCGCGAGCTCGCGCGGCGAGGCGTCGCCGATCGCCGCCATCACGCGCGCGCCGTCGCCGAACACGACCGCGTCACCGGGGACGAGCGCGGCGATCCGCGGCCGCACCTGCATCGTGTGGAAGAACTGCGACGGCACGACCGAGATCTCGCGATCGGGCTTGCCGGGGCGCATCACCGCGAGGTGCGAGCTCGCGTCGCGCTGGACCTCGACGGTCTTCAGCACGCGCCGCTCGGGCCCGTCGATGTCGAGCAGGAACGCGGCGCCCCATCCCCACTCGGGCACGTCCGGCCGCACGAGCTGGCCGGCGGCGAGGTCGTACCAGGCCCAGTCGGGGCGCTGGTCGTACAGCAGCAGCAGGTCGTCGTCGACGAACGCGACCTCGCCGGGGCGATGCGCGGCGATGCGATGCGGCAGGAACGCGTCGGCGTCGAACACGAGCACCGCGCCCTGGCCGGTGACCGCGAACCGCGCCTGGCCCGCGCGGCCGATCACGCGCGCGTTCGCGAGCGTGGCGGGCAGCGTGATCGCACCGTCGGCGAGCCCGCTCGTGTAGTGCAGCTTGCCGTCCTCGCCGAGCGCGACGAGCACGTCGCGCACCGGCGTCACGCCCCACACGAGCGATGACGGCAGCGGGCGGCGCGCGAACGTGTTGCCCGCGCGCACGAGGAACGCGGCGGACGACGTCGTCACCGTCAGCTCGTCGTTGCGATACGACAGCTGCATGACGTGGAACTTCGGCTCGAGCGGCACGGCGAGCTCGGTCCACGCCGGCGCGGGATCGAGCACGAGCTCGGCGACCTTGTCGTCGCCGAGCACCGCGACCCGGCGCGCGCGGCCGACCACGATCTGCACGCGGCCGGCGCGCCGCGCGAGCTCCTTGCCGGTGGCGTCGAACACGACGAGCTGCTTGCCGTCGCCGACGGCGATCCAGCCGCCGTCGGGCGCGATCGCGAGCTCGTCGGCGTGCGACAGCGGGAGCGCGCGCGTCTGCCGCGTCGCGAGCTCGAGGATCGCGGGCGCGTGCGAGTCGTCGTAGTAGACCGCGCGCTCGCCGCGCTCGTCGAGCGCGGCCCACCGCATCACCGGCAGCGCGCCGGGTGCCGGCGCCCCGGTCTGCGCGTCGACGAGCTGCGCCGGCGACGCGAGCCCGGTGACGAGCAGCTGCTTGCCGCCGTGCACGAACGTGCCGTGCGCGGCGCGGCCGAGCGCGCGGTGCCACAGCTCGCGGCGGCCCTCGAGATCGAGCACGCGCAGCTCGCCGGTGATCGTCGTCTGCGCGAGCTTCGTCGCGTCCTGCGACAGCTCGCTGTACGCGACGACCGCGGGGCCGGTGTCGAGCTGCCACGCGACGCCGCGCGCGACCGCCGCCTGCGCCATCGCGCGCGCGTCGGCGACCCGGGCGAACGCCGGGCGCACCTGCTTGAGCACGGCGATCGCCTGCGTCGGGTTGTCGGCGAGCAGCGCCTGCGCACGCCACACGCGCAGCTGGTCGACGTTGTCCTCGAGCCGCGTGTTCGCCGCGTCGACCTCGCGCTTCTCGCTGCGCGCGCGTGCCTCGGCCGCGCTGGCGGCGTCGCGCGCGCGGACGATGCGGTGCACGCCGACCCACCCGAGCACGGCGACCAGCGCGAGCGCGAGCGCCGAGACCGACAGCACCGAGCGATGGCGGCGCGCGAACCGGAGCAGCCGCTCGACGCGCGTGTAGTGGTGCGCGGCGACGAGCTGCCCGGTGAGGAACCGCCGCACGTCCTCGCCGAGCGCGCCGGCGTGCGCGTAGCGTGCGGCCGGCTCGGCGGCGAGCGCGTGATCGACGATCGCGACGAGCTCGGGCGGCGCGCCGGGACATGCCTCGGCGACCGGCACGATCTGGTGCTTGTGCGTCGCCTCGAGCACCTCGGTCGCGCTCGTGCCGGCGACCGGCGGCTTGCCGACAAGCAGCGTGTACAGCGTCGCGCCGAGCGCGAACACGTCGCTGCGCGGGCCGAGCTCGTCGCCGCGCGCCTGCTCGGGCGGCATGAACCCCGGCGTGCCGAACACCGAGCCGAGCTGCGTGTGCAGGCTGTCGCCGCTCGGCCGATGCGGCTCGCGCGCGGCGCCGTCGTGGTCGTCCTCGCCGATCACCTTCGCGAGCCCCCAGTCGATCACGACCGTCTCGCCGAGCTCGCCGACGAGGATGTTCGCGGGCTTGAGATCGCGATGGATCACGCCGCGGCGGTGCGCGTGCGCGACCGCGTCGATCGCGGACAGCAGATTCGGCAGCAGCGCGAGCCGGTCGGGCAGCCCCTTGCCGCGCGCGATCAGCTGATCGAGCGGCTTGCCCGAAACCTTGCGCATCACGTAGTAGGGGCGGCCGTCGGGCAGCGTGCCGGCGTCGTACAGCGGCACGATCGACTGGTGCTCGAGGCGCGCGGTGATCTGGACCTCGCGCGCGAACCGCTTGTCTGCGCCCGGCCCGGCCTTCGGCAGCACCTCCTTGAGCGCGACGACGCGCTGGAGCTGCGCGTCGAACGCCTCGACGACGCGGCCCATGCCGCCGCGGCCGAGCTCGGCGCCGAGCCGGTAGCGCGCGCCATCCTGCGCCTGCGGAGACGCAGCAGACGCGTCGGCGTCTTGCGCCGGGATCGTGTCGTCGGTCTCGCTCGTCAGTCGATGTCCCAGTCGATGTCGGACATCGCGCGATCGTCGCGAATGTCGACCGCGCGGGTGCGTTCCTCGTGACTCGACGGCGGCGGCAGCTTCGCGCGCCGGCGGCCCGAGATGCTGTCGACGTTCGCCATCCGCGTCGCCTCGTCGTCGCCGAACGGCGACTCGTCGAGGTGCTCGGGCGGCTGCGACGGCTCGGTGTTCGCCTGCAGGAACTTGGCGGCGAGCCGGCCGTCGTCGGGGCGGGTCTCGTCCTCGAACAGCCGCGGATCGATGTCGCCGAGCCGCGTCGGCGCGTCGAACACCTGGTTCGGGCGCGGATCGACGCGGCCCGGGCCGGGCGCGCTGCGCACCGCGGCGAGCAGCTCGTCGTCGTTGACCTGCCGGGTCTTCTCGTCGAACGGCGCGGGCAGCCGCGGCTTGGGGCTGCGCGCGCTCGACGTCGCCAGAGACGGCGGAGGCTGCGTCGGGCCCTTCGCGCGCGGCGGCATCGGCGGCGGCTGCTGCGACGGCATCTGGCGCGACGGCGGCGCCGGCGGCGGCGCCGCGCTCTGGCGCTTGCTGCGACGCTGGTTTGCCTGGGCGATGCCGACGACGACCGCGGGCTTCGCGGTGACGTCCCCGCGCTGCACCGCGATCTGCTGCGACGGCGGCGGTCCGACCGGCGCGCCGTAGTCGTCGTCGAAGTCGGCGTCGTAGCGCGGCGCCGGCGGCGCGCCGACGAACACCTGCGACTCCTCGTCGGCCATGCGGCCGCCCTCGTCGCGCAGCATGCGCAGGATGCGCGTACGCTCGCCCGCGGTCAGCTGATCGCGGCGGCCGTGGCCGGTGTGCGTGTGCGCGTGGTTCGTCTTCTGCCGCTTCGCGAACTCCGACAGCGGCATCGGGGCATCGAGCTTGCGGCGATCGCGGCCGCGGCCGTCGGTCTTGACCGGCAGCGGCGTGACGCGCGAGCCGCCGCGGGTCGAGAAGATGCTGGTCGCCGAGCGCAGCCACTTGCGTGGCCCGCTGACCGGCTGGCCCATCGGCATCGGCATCGCCATTCCCGGCTCGATGCCGGTCGAGCCGCCGAGCACCTGCGCGGCGGCGCGCGCGGCGTCCTCGGGG
>JBLMXA010000805.1:0-2573 GCA_050257515.1 Acidobacteriota bacterium
GCGACGTGCACGCGTACGTCGCGCTCGACTTCTCGCCCGCGATGCACGAGCTCGCGACCGAGCACCTCGGCGAGCTCGCGAGCCGCATCACGTTCGTGATCCGCGACTTCCGCGAGCCCGCCTGGCCCGACAGCCTCGGCCCGTTCGATGCGGTGGTCACGCTGCAGGCCGCGCACGAGACCCGTCACGAGCGCCACCTCGTGCCGCTGCTCGCGCGCGCGCGCACGCGGCTCGCGCCCGGCGGCGTCCTGCTCTACGCCGATCACTACCGGACGCCCGACACCAAGCTGCCGGCGCTGTTCCCGGCGCGCGCGGACCAGCCGCTCGCGCTCGCGCGCGCCGGCTTCGCCGACGTCGAGCTGCGCTACGAGGAGGGCCACATGGCGCTGTGGCGCGGCACGAACTCGACGTCCACGAGCTAGCGACGATGTGGCAGCGGTGGCCGTGGCGGCGGTGGTGGCGGGGACTCGAGCACGAGCACGATCGGCTTGCCGCCGTTCGCGCGGATCGCGTCGGCGAACGTCGCGTCGCCGGCGACCGCGGGCAGCGGTGGCGCGGTGGAACCGGCGGGCAGGACCGCGACGGTGGTGACGATCCGCCGCTTCACGAGCCACGCGATCGCCTCGATGCGGCCCAGGTCCGTCGCGCAGGTGCAGGTCGGCACGTCGCGCGCGAGCGCGACCAGCATCCCCTCGAGCGTACCGCTGCCGCGGAGTTTTCCGAAGTCGACCGCGATGGCGGGGCAGTGGTCGGCTGCCTCCTTCGCGATCGCCGCGCCGGCAGTTGGAACATCGACATGGTCGGCCGTCGCGCCGGGAAGCGGCGGCGGCGTGCGGCCCGCGAGCGCGCCTGCGGTCTGGTACGCGAGCGCGACCGCGCCGTAGTGGTCCTCGCGATCTCCGATCGACAGCCGGTGCCGGATCCGATCGACGCTCGCCCAGGGGGCGTCGGCGCCGAACGCGATGACGAGCGAGCGGCTCGGATCGGCGGACAGCGGCGCGTCGTCGTCGAGCAGCACGTCCCGGATCTCGCCGTCCGCCGTCGCCAGCGCGGCGCGCTCGCGACCCACCGCGAGGTAATCGGCCTTCGAGATGTCGGCCGGGGCGCCCTGCACGGTGACCAGGCCGGCCTCGTCGAACCCCGCCCTCCACTCGGCGTGGTCGGCGCCGAGGTGCACCGGCGATGCCTGCTGCTCGACCGCGACGTCGGTGAACAGCTTCGCGACGGCAGCGAGCCGCTCCTTGCAGTCGGGCTCCTTGCGACACGCCGCGAGCAGCGCGACGACCGCGAGCCGTCTCACGGCTTCCCCAGCTCCGCCTCGATCGCGGCCTCGCCCTCGCGGAACGTCGGGTACTTCAGCTCGAGCGCGAGCTCCTGCTTGAGCTTCGCGTTGCGGATCCGGCGATTTCTGTGCGCGACCTTCGGCGCGCCCGGCTCGAACCGCGAGCGCGAAGGCGGCATCGCGAGGCCCATGCGCTCGGTGAGCCACGTCGCGTAGTCGCGCTGGGTCGTCGGCTCGTCGTCGGCGACGAGGTAGAGCGCCTTCGCCGGCGCGCGCTCCTCGGCCGCGAAGATCACGCGCACGACGTCGTCGACGTGGACGCGCGAGATCGCGTGCTGGCCGTCGTCGAGCAGCTTGTACGTGCCCTTCTTGAGCCGCTCGCGCACGCCGCGGCCCGGGCCGTACACCGGCGCGAGCCGCAGGATCACCGGGCGCAGCCGCTCGAACCCGCAGCTCTCGACCGCCTGCTCGTCGGCGAGCACCGCCTTCATCGCCGCCTCCTCGACCACCGGCGTGGCCTCGTCGATCCACGTGTCGTCGTCCGGGTCTTCGCCGTAGAGCCCGCTCGAGCTGAGGTAGATGAAGCAGTCGGCGCCGCCGCCGTAGGCGGCCTGCAGCGCGGCGCGCATCGCGTGGCCCGGCGGCAGCATGCCGCCGGCCGGGATCGAGTAGACGACCGTCGCGCCCGCCAGCCCCGCCGTCGCCGCGACGAACGACTTCGGCACCGCGGCGTCGACGTGCTTGACCTGCGCGCCGAGCTCGGCGAGCGGCGCGAGCTTGCCGGTCGAACGCGCGCAGGCACGAACGGTCCGGCCCTCCGCGAGCGCCGTCCGCGCGAGGCGCGATCCGACATACCCGCACCCCAGGATGATGATCGGCTTCACGGGGACCGATTCTCGCATACCCTTCCTGGACGTCGTCCACCACCGACCCCGCCCGTCACGCCCGCGCCAAGCACTTCATCATCCTGCTCGGCTGGGTGAGCCTGTTCGCCGACCTCTGCTACGAGGGCATGCGGTCGGCGATCGGGCCGTACCTCGCGCTGCTCGGCGCGAGCGCGGCCGAGGTCGGTGCGGTCGCCGGCACCGGCGAGCTCGTCGGCTACGTGCTGCGCTACTGGAGCGGCTCGATCGCCGATCGCACGCACGCGTACTGGGCGATCACGATCGCCGGCTACGCGTGCAACGTCGTCGCGGTGCCGCTGCTCGCGCTCACCGGAGGCTGGCCGGCGGTCGCCGCGCTGGTCGCGCTCGAGCGGTTCGGCAAGGCGGTGCGCTCGCCCGCGAAGTCG
>JBLMXA010000806.1:0-5203 GCA_050257515.1 Acidobacteriota bacterium
GCCGTCGCGATCGACGAGGAAGCGGTCGCGCGTCGCGAACCAGCCATCGCCGCGGATCTCGTGATTGCCCGTATTGCCGCCCCAGTAGCCGCCGAACAGCGACGCGCACTGCAGCTCGAGCGTACCGATCTCGTCGACGCCGACCGGATCGCCGTCCTCGTCGACGAGCCTCACCTGCACGCCGGCGAGCGGCTTGCCACACACACCTGGCCGCGCGCCCGGATCGTCGCTGCGGCCGGCGAGCGCGAACTGGAAGATCTCGGTCAGGCCGTAGCCGACGACGACCTCGGTACCGAGCACGCTGCGGATGCGCGGGATCAGCCGCTCGGGCATGCCCTCGGCGCCGGCGACCGCGTGGCGCAGCCCGGCGAGCGGCCGCGCGAGCTGCTTCTGCTCGGCGTCGTGCGCGAGCTGGGCGTACAAGGACGGCGTCGCGAACAGCACGGTCGGCTTGTAGTCGCGCAGCGCCGCGAACACCTTGTCGGAGTGCGGCTGCGCCGGGAACAGCAGCGACTCGGCCTGCACCGCGAGCGGCAGGAACAGCCCGGCGCCGAGACCGTACGCGGTCGACAGCCGCGCGACCGACAGGATGCGATCCTGATCGGTCAGCTGCAGCAGCTCGCGGGCGAACGAGTCGCGCGCCGCCTCGATCGTGCGCTGGCTGTGCGGCACCGCGCGCAGCTCGCCGGGGCCCGAGCCCGCCGAGTAGAGCAGCAGGCACACGTCGGTGGCGCCGCTCGGCGCCGGCGCCATCGGCTGCGCGGCGTCGACGAGCTGCTGGAAGTCCTGGCTGCCCGGCATCTTCGCGCCGACGCAGATCACCTCGCGGAGATCCGGCGTGTTGTTGCGCACGGCATCGAGCACGACCTCGTGATCGACGTCGGTCACCGCGATCGTCGCGCCGGCGTGCAGCACGTACTCCTGGACGTCGTCGGGCGTCGCGAGCTCCGACACCGGCACCGCGATCGCGCCGGCGTGGATCGCGCCGAGGATCGCCGCGGCGGCCTCGAGCGTGTCGCTCATCAGCAGGAGCACGCGCTCGCCGCGCTGCAGCTTCAGCCCGCGCAGCGCGGACGACGTGCGTGACACGATGCTCGCGAGCTCGTCGAACGTCCACGCGCGGTTGCCCTGGCGCAGCGCGGTTCTTGGCCCTGCGCCAGCCGCGAGCGCGCTGTCGACCAGCCACGCCGCCAGGTTTCCCGCCGAGGACATTGGTTAAGAATTGTAAAGGAGTTACTACGCCAGGACAAAAACCATGCGCATCGTCGGTGGGACTTTGGGAGGGCGGGTGATCCGCGCCCCTGCCGGCGCGGCCACCCGGCCCACCTCCGAGAAGGTCCGACAGGCCATCTTCAACATCCTGCCCGATCTCGAAGGCGGCCACGTCCTCGATCTGTTTGCCGGCTCCGGCGCGCTCGGCCTCGAGGCGCTGTCGCGAGGGGCCGCGCACGTGACCTTCGTCGACGCGGCGAAGCCTGCGCTGGCGGCCGTACGCGCCAACCTGGACGCACTCGGCGTCACCGACCGAGCGACGGTCATCGCCGGCGACGCGGTCGCGGCCGCCGCCGGCCAGGTCCCCGCCGAGCCGTGGCGAGTCGTGTTCGTCGACCCTCCGTACCGTTCGGACCTCGCGGTGCGCGCTACCGGTGCGATCCCCCTCGCACATCTCGCACCCGGCGCGGTGATCGTCATCGAGCACGATCGCCGAAACGCGCCTCCCGACGCTCTCGGATCTCTGCTACGAACGGACCAGCGCCGGTACGGCGATACCCTGGTCTCCTTCTACCGGGCGCCCTCATGACCTTATCCAGCAGCGTCGCCGTCTACCCGGGCACGTTCGATCCGATCACGAACGGCCACCTCGACATCCTCGAGCGCGCGCTGCGCCTGTTCGATCGCGTGATCGTCACGATCGCGCCGAACCTCCGCAAGCAGCCGCTGTTCACGGTCGACGAGCGGATCGGCTTCATCCACGGCGCGATGCCGCACGCCGGCACGCGGCTGACGTTCGAGGCGTTCGACGGCCTGCTCGTCGACTTCTGCCGCGCGCGGGGCGCCACCGTGATCGTCCGCGGCCTGCGCGCGATGGCCGACTTCGAGTACGAGTTCCAGTTCGCGCACATGAACCGCCGGCTCGCCCCCGGCGTCGACACCGTGTTCTTCATGACCGACGAGCGCAACCACTACGTGTCGAGCTCGCTGGTCAAGGAGGTCGCCAGCCTCGGCGGCGATGTCACCGGCCTCGTGCCGGCCCCTGTCGTCGCGGCGCTCGCGGCGAAGTACCAGCGCAAGTGAACGGAAGGACCATGACGCACCCGATCAAGCTCGCCTCGCGCCTCGATCCGATCAAGCCGTCGATCACGCTCGCCGTGACCGCGAAGGCGGCCAAGCTCAAGGCCGACGGCCTCGACGTGATCAGCTTCGGCGCCGGCGAACCCGACTTCGACACGCCCGATCACATCAAGCAGGCCGCGCGCGAGGCGCTCGACAAGCCGAACGGGAACGTCGGCAAGTACACCGACGTCGGCGGGATCATGCCGCTGCGCAAGACGATCGCGGCCCAGCTGTCGGCGGTGCACAAGACGAGCCTCGCGCCCGATCAGGTGCTCGTATCGACCGGCGCCAAGCACTCGCTCTACAACATCTTCATGGCGCTGCTCGATCCCGGCGACGAGGTCCTGATCCCGGCGCCGTACTGGGTCAGCTACCCCGACATGGTGATGCTCGCGGGCGGCCGGCCGATCGTGATCGAGACCTCCGCCGACGACGACTTCGCGGTCACCGCGCACGAGGTCGCCGACGCGTGCACCGCGCGGACGCGCGCGATCGTGCTCAACAACCCGTCGAACCCGACGGGCGCCGTCTACACGCGCGCGCAGATCGAGGCGCTCGCCGATGTCGTCGTCCAGAAGAACCTGCTCGTGATCTCCGACGACATCTACCGCCAGCTCGTCTATGCCGACGCGCACTACTACTCGATCGCCGCCGTAGCTCCCGAGGTCGCGGCGCGCACCGTGCTCGTCGACGGCGTCAGCAAGACGTACGCGATGACCGGCTGGCGCATCGGCTACACCGCCGGGCCCAAGCCGCTGATCCAGGCGATGTCGAAGATCCAGGGCCAGTCGACGTCGAACCCGACGCACATCTCGCAGATCGCGACGCTCGCCGCGCTCACCGGCCCGCAGGACTGCGTCGCGACGATGCGCAAGGCGTTCGACGAGCGCCGGCTCGAGATGGTGAAGCTGCTGCGCGCGATCCCGGGCGTGACGTGCCGCGAGCCGAAGGGCGCGTTCTACGCGTTCCCCGACGTGTCGGAGTTCGTCGGCAAGAAGACGCCCGAGGGCTCGATCCTCGACGACGACGTCCAGCTGTGCGATTGGCTCGTCGAGGTCCACAAGGTCGCGGTCGTGCCGGGCTCCGGCTTCGGCGCGCCCGGCTTCGTGCGGCTGTCCTACGCGACCTCGATGAAGAACATCCAGGAAGGCGTGGCACGCATCGGCAAGGCGCTCGCGACGCTCAAGTAGGGTTCGCGCACGTGCGCGCACGCGCGCCGCACGCACGCAGCTCGTGCAACTGCGCGCAGCGCCTGCGCGAGACGCGGCACGTCGCGTGCTGAGGCGTGGTCGGCAAAGGAGCCACCATGAGCCTCGACCCGACCATCCTCCGCGACAGCTTCGACCTCATCATCGATCGCCGCCCCGACCTCACCGCCCGCTTCTACGAGATCCTGTTCGAGCGCTACCCGCAGCTCGCGCCGATGTTCCGCCGCGATCGCGCGGTGCAGGCGAAGATGCTCGCCGGCGCGATCGCCGCGGTCCTCGATCACCTCGAGGACGCACCGTGGCTCGAGACCACGCTCGGCGAGCTCGGCGCGCGCCACCTCGAGTACGGGGTGACCGCGGCGATGTACGGCCTCGTCGGCGACGCGCTGCTCGCGACGCTCGCCGAGGTCGCGGCCGAGGCGTGGACGCCCGCGGTCGCCGCGCAATGGACGCTCGCGTACGGCGCGATCACGAGCATGATGCAGCGCGGGGCCGCGGCGAAGGCGGCCTGAACCCACGGATCGCCTGCGTTGACCTCGTAGGCGTAAGCGCAAGCGTAAGCGTAAGCGGCTGGACGCAAACCCTCGGTGCTGGCGGCCGATCCATCGGACATGCTGCACTTTCGGTCGCTAGATAATGGATCGCTGCCAGCCAGCTGCGTCGCGCCGCCGCGATCCACGCAAGTTCCTCGTGATCGCGCGAGGCTCGGCGCTCGAGTGTGCCGCCAGCTTCGATGCGATGGTCGCACTTGGCAGCAACCAGCCGCTGATCGCCGAGAGCGACGCACTCGTCGTCCGCATCGTGTCGATGCCAACGAAGATGATCCGCTGACTGCCGCTTACGCTTGCGCTTACGCTTAGGCTTACGGATCGGCTCGACCGCGCTCTGGGTTCAGCCCGCCGCGATGATCGCGCGCATCAGGCTCGCGTAGGCGTCGGTCCACGCGCGCTCGGCCTCGTCGCTCCACGCCTCGCCGCACGCCTCGCGCACCGTCGCGATCACCGCGTCGCCGACCCACGGGTACATCTCGGCGGTGACGCCGTAGCCGGCGTGGCTCGCGGCCTGGCGCGGCAGCTCGCGCGCGAGCCACGCGGGGTCGTCGAGGTGATCGACGATCGAGATCAGCTTCTGGGCGAACATCTTGTGTAGCGCTCCGGGCGTGCTGCGATGGAACATCGGCCGCACCTCGGGATGTGCCGCGAACAGGCGCTCGTAGAAGCGCCGCGGGAAGGTGTCGTCGCCGGCGAGCGTGATCTCGAGCGTCTCGCGCAGCAGGGCCGCGTCAGTCATCGCGATCTCCCTCCGGGCCGGCCGACAGGCCGTGCTTCTTGAGCAGCCGCAGCAGCACGTAGCGGTTCTTGAGGCCGAGCGCCTTGGCCGCGCGCGTCGGGCTGCGGCCGTGCTCGGCGAGCGCCTTCGCGATCGTCTCGCGATCGAGCTCGGCCGATTCGGTCTCCGAGTCGGCGGACTCGCGCAGCTCGGCCTCGACCGCCGGCGTGAGGCCGATGTAGTCGTCCTCGGCGGAGCCGAGCGCGAGCCACACGAGCCGCTCGAGCTCGCGCACGTGGTGCGTGAACGGATGGCGCAGCAGCCGCACGACGAGATCGGGGGCGAGCCTCGGCTCGGCGATCGCGCCGTCGCGGCGCTCGAAGAAACGCGCC
>JBLMXA010000807.1:0-2544 GCA_050257515.1 Acidobacteriota bacterium
AACCTCGCGTGCCCGATGATCCGTTACGTCAACGGCGATCTCGCGGTCGCCCACGCGCCGGGCCCGTGCGCGTGCGGGCGCTCGCTCCAGCGCGTCGGGCCGATCGAGGGCCGCACGACCGAGACGCTGCGCGACGGTCGCGGCAACCCGGTCGGCGGGCTCGTGTTCAACATCCTGTTCGGCGTGATGGATCAGGTCGCCAACAAGTTCCAGGTCGTGCAACGGCTCGACGGCAGCGTGGTGATGAAGGTCGTGCCGACGACGGGCGATCGCCTGCCGCACGGCAACGTGCGCGAGATCCAGGCGTTCGCCGACAAGTACCTGCCCGGTGCACCGTTCGCGATCGAGTACGTCGACGACATCCCGCTCACGGCGGCGGGCAAGCGGAAGGTGGTGGTGGTGGAACGGCCGACCTGAGGTAGTCATGGATCTGTACGGCCATTTGCTCTCGAGCACGCTGTTCCCGGCCTTCGAGGCCGCGCGCGGCCGGCCGACGGTGCCGCTGCTGCGCTACCTGCACGAGACGGAGCGATGGACGCCGGGCGAGCTGCGCGAGGTGCAGACCGGGCTGTTGCGCCGGCTGTTACGCCACGCCTACCGTCACACGCCGTACTACCGCCGCATCCTCGACGAGCGCGGCCTGTCGCCGGAGGACTTCGAGTCGCCTGCGGATCTCGGCCAGCTGCCGCTGCTCGATCGCCCGACCTTGCGCGCGACGATGGCCGAGCGCACGTCGGTGGCGCCGCCGTCGGCGGTGATCCGCAAGACGACGAGCGGCAGCTCGGGCCAGCCGGTCGAGGTGCTCTACAACGCCGAGTCTCGCCACTGGCGCGACGCGATCCGCTGGCGCGGCTACGGCTGGGGCGGCTACCGGATCGGCATGCGTGCGCTCCACTACTGGGGCTTCGTGCCGGCGGCGACGTCGCCGGGGTGGAAGCGCGGCAAGATCGCGGCCGACCGCCTGATCAAGCGCGACCTCTACCTCGACTGCACGCCGCGCGGCGATGCCGCGCTCGCCGGAGTCGTCGACCACGTGACGCGGTTCCGTCCCGAGGTCATCGTCGCGTACGCGAGCGGTGCGGCGGCGCTCGCGCGGTTCGTCGAGCGCCGCGGGCTGCGCGCGTGGAGCGAGATCCCCGTGGTCACCGGCGCCGAGGGTCTGCTGCCGCACGATCGCGCCGCGATCGAGCGCGCGTTCGGGCCGGTGTTCGAGACCTACGGGTGCCGCGAGGTGATGCTGATGGCGGGCGAGTGCGAGGCGCACGACGGCCTGCACGTGTCGATGGAGAACCTCGTCCTCGAGGTGCTCGTGCGCGAGCCCGGTGGCGGCGTGCGACCGGCGCGGCCCGGCGAGACCGGCGAGGTCGCGATCACCGATCTCCACAACCTCGCGTGTCCGATGATCCGCTACGTCAACGGCGATCTCGCGGCCGCGCGTGGCGACGCGCCGTGCGCGTGCGGCCGCGGCCTGGTGCGGGTCGGTCCGATCGAGGGCCGCACGACCGACACGATGTACGACGGCGAGGGCCGCGCGGTCGGCGGGCTCGTGTTCAACATCCTGTTCTCGACGATCGGTCACGTCGCGCGCACGTTCCAGGTCGTGCAGCGCGCGGATCGCAGCGTCACGTTCAAGGTCGTGCCGTACGCGGGGGCGCGCCTCCCGGCGCGCGAGGAGGAGCTCGTACGCTCCCACGCGGCGCGCTACCTGCCCGGCGTGCCGTTCGCGATCGAGTACGTCGACGACATCCCGCTGACCGCGGCGGGCAAGCGCCGCGTCGTCGTCGTGGAGGGGTGAAGGCGGTATGCTCGGGACGTGCGCGTCCCGCTCGTGATCGTCACCGGCTTTCTCGGAGCGGGGAAGACGACGCTCATCAACCGGCTGCTCGCGCGTCGCAAGGCGCGCGGCGAGACGCGCAAGCTCGGCGTGATCGTCAACGAGCTCGGCGCGATCGGGATCGACGGCTCGCTGCTCGCCGGTGACGCCGCGCGGCAGATCGAGCTGCCAGGCGGCTGCGTGTGCTGCGTGCTCGGCGACGAGCTCGACAAGACGCTGATCGAGCTCGTCGATCGCAACCCGGATCTCGAGGCGATCGTGCTCGAGACCACCGGCGTCGCCGAGCCGCTGCCGATCGCGTGGGCGGCGGCGCGCGCCGGGGTCAACGAGCGCGTGCGGCTCGCCGCGGTCGTCACGCTCGTCGACGCGACGCACTTCATCGCGTCGCGGCCGGTGTCGGTGGCGGTCGACGCGCAGGTCGCGTACGCCGACGTGCTGCTCGTGACGAAGACGGAGCTGGCAGGCAAGCTCGAGAGCGCGGCGGCGATCGAGATCGCGCGGCAGCTCGCGCCGAAGGCGGAGGTGAGGGTGGGGACGACGGAGGCGCACGCGGAGTGGCTCGAGGAGGTGCTCGCGGACCCCGAGCTCGAGCACGTGCACGGGCACGAGCACGCGCACGACCACGAGCACGTCGACGTCGACAGCGTGGCGATCGAGATCGCCGGAGACGTCGATGTGGAAGAGCTGGAAGATCAGCTCGCACAGCTGCC
>JBLMXA010000808.1:0-3793 GCA_050257515.1 Acidobacteriota bacterium
TCGACGCCATCGAGTTGACGTTGTCGGTGAGGTCCTTCCACGTGCCGGCGACGCCGGGCACCTGCGCCTGGCCGCCGAGCTTGCCCTCGGTGCCGACCTCGCGCGCGACGCGGCTGACCTCGCTCGCGAAGCCGTTTAGCTGATCGACCATCGTGTTGATCGTGTTCTTCAGCTCGAGGATCTCGCCCTTGACGTCGACCGTGATCTTGCGCGACAGGTCGCCGCGCGCGACCGCGGTGGTCACCTCGGCGATGTTGCGGACCTGACCAGTCAGGTTCGACGCCATCGCGTTGACGTTGTCGGTGAGATCCTTCCACGTGCCGGCGACGCCGGGCACGACCGCCTGGCCGCCGAGCTTGCCCTCGGTGCCGACCTCGCGCGCGACGCGCGTCACCTCCGAGGCGAACGAGCGCAGCTGCTCGACCATCGTGTTGATCGCTTCCTTGAGCTGCAGGATCTCGCCGCGAACGTCGACGGTGATCTTCTTCGACAGGTCGCCGGAGGCGACCGCGATCGTCACCTCGGCGATGTTGCGCACCTGCGCGGTCAGGTTGCCGGCCATCTGGTTGACCGACTCGGTCAGGTCCTTCCACACGCCCGACACGCCCTTGACCTGCGCCTGGCCGCCGAGCTTGCCCTCGGTGCCGACCTCGCGCGCGACGCGCGTCACCTCGGACGTGAACACGGAGAGCTGCTCGATCATCTTGTTGACGAGCTGCGCGGACCTCAGGAACTCGCCCTCGAGCGGACGGCCGTCGACGTCGAGCGCCATCGCCTGCGACAGATCGCCCTTGGCGACCGCGCCGACCGCGCGGGTCACCTCGGTCGTCGGCCACGCGAGGTCGTCGATCAGCATGTTGAGCGCGGCGACCTCGTCGGCCCAGCCGCCGACCGCGCCGGGCACGCGCATGCGCTCCTTGACCTTGCCTTCCTTGCCGACGACGCGGCACACGCGCGCCGTCTCGTGCGCGCGCCGCTCGCTGACGGAGAGGATCTCGTTGAAGACGTCGGCGATCTTGCCCTCGATCCCGACGAGCGACGTCGGCATCCGCGAGCTGAAGTCGCCGTCCTTGAACCGCAGCAGCGACGCGAGCAGATCGCGTGCGAACACCTCCGAGGAACGGTGCCCGTGGTCGTGCGGCAGCAGCGCCGCATTCGGGTCGAGGCTGTGAGGCAAAGACGGATCGATCGTGTTGGCCATGGCGTGAGTCCCTCGAGGGCGATCCGGCACATGCACGCTCCGCGCTCGCGTCTCGACGGACGTGCCGGTCCACCGGACGGGCAGCTAACCACGGTGGCCCCTCGCGATTCCACGCGCCGGCGTACGTGGAGCGCGCGACGCCAGAGCGTGGCGCCAGCGCACACCGGGGCGCGCGCGCACATCTCGCGGTGCGCGCGAGCGCGCGCCGGGCGAACACGCGCGGCTTCCCGTCCGGGAAGCCCGCGATCTTCCTGGGCTCGGCTCCGGGCGTGGTTCTCGCACCGCGCGCGACGTTTGGGGCAGGCGGGACCGAATCCGGAAGATTGTCTCGCCGGCGGCGGCGAGATGGGCCAGCTCATGCGTCGCGTCGACTGGACCGCGACGTCGCTCGGTCCGGTACGTGATTGGCCGCAGAGCCTCAGAACACGCGCGGGCTCGGCCTGGGCCTCTACATCTCCAAGGAGATCATCGCTGCACACCGAGGGACGATCGGGGTTCGGTCGAGCCGCGAGGCCGGCACGTGCTTCGAGATCGAGCTGCCGAAGCACGTGGAGGGGGCTCCGCGAGACGCGTTCGCGGTCGGCCGCGCGTAGCCTAGCCGCACGCGGCGCGCACGGTCGAGATCAGGCGCTCGAGCGACAGCGGCTTGACCAGCACGGGGAGCCCCGCCGGCGCGCGCGACGGATCGGACGTCGCGATCACGACGCGGATCGGCGCGAGCGCCGGATCCGCTTGCATCTCGCGATACACGCCCTCCCCGTCGAGCGCGGGCATGACCAGATCGAGCAGCAGCAGGCACGGCGGCTCGGCGAGCCGGCGCAACAGGTCGAGCGCGCTGCGCCCGTCTTGCGCGATCTCGACCGCGAAGCCCTCGTCCTCGAGCACGTCCTTGACCGTGTCGCAGAACCCGGGCTCGTCGTCGGCGACGACGATCGTCTTGCACGCGGTCACAGCGGCTCCGACCGCACCGTGCGCCGCGGCAGCTCGATGTGGATCGTCGTCCCGCCGCCCTCGCTCGTCGCCGCCTCGATCCGGCCGCCGTGCGCGGCGACGATCTGCTGCGCGAGGTAGAGCCCGACGCCGAGTCCGCGCGTGTGCGCGCCGCGGCGAACGGTGCCGCGGAACGGCTCGAACAGCACCGGCACGAGCTCGCTCGGAACCTCGCCGTCGTTGTGGATGCGCACCGCGACCGCCGCCGGGTCGCTGCCATCGACCACGATCTCGATCGGCGCCCCCGCCGCGCGATGGACGACCGCGTTGTGCACGATCGTCGCCGCGACCTGCGCGAGACGATCGCGATCCCACTCGCCGGCCGTGTCGCCGCGCGCGTAGACCGCGACGCGCGCGCCGGCGGCGAGCTCGTCGCCGATCCCCCGCCACAGCTCGGCGAGATCGAAGCGCGTGGGCGCGAGCATGAACCCGCCGGCCGTGCGCAGCCTCGTCAGATCGAGCAGCTGGTCGACCATCCGGGTCATGCGCTCGGCGCTCGCGACGATGCGGGTCGCCGTTCGCGTGACGCGCTCGCTCTCGTGCGTGCGCACGAGGTGGCTCGCGCCCATCGCGATCGTGCCGAGCGGGTTGCGCAGATCGTGGCCGAGCATGCCCGCGAACAGCTCGTTGAAGCGGAGCGAGCGCTCGGCGTCCTCGCGCGCGGCCTGCTCGCGGGCGAGCGCGTCGCGCAGCGCGGCCTCGACCTCCCCGCGGTGCGCGATCTCGCGCTCGAGCACCTGCGCGCGTTCGCCGACGTCCTCGCCGTGAAGCACGCCGGTGTGGGCGTCGCACACCGCCGCGAACGCGATCACGTCGGCGGCGCGGTAGTAGTGGTCGATCACGTACGCGCACAACAGCGCGAACGACCGCTGCTCGGCGAGCTGGTTCCACAGCGACTCGAGCACGATCGCGCCACTGCGGTTGCCGGCGCGCCACAGCACGTCGACCATCTCCCCGTACGCGCGGATCCGGCGGTCGGGGGCAGTCTCGTGCAGGCGCGCGAGCTCGTCGCCGACGCTCGCCGCGAACCTCTCGCGGTCGGCCTGGTCGCCGACCATGAACCTCGCGAGCATCGTCTCGGCGTCGTGCATCACGAGCTGCCCGCGCGCCTCCGCATCGCCGTGGCCGCGCGCGGCGAGCGCGGCGGCGATCTGCGCGCGGTGCGGCGCGGTCGCGATCGCGATCGCGGGCTCGCCGGCGGAGATTCCGTCCGCGAGGTATCGGGCGACC
The DNA here is from genome assembly GCA_050257515.1 of Acidobacteriota bacterium. GTDB lineage: Bacteria > Myxococcota_A > Polyangia > Haliangiales > Haliangiaceae > JABFXX01. Next base: position 3,422 of record JBLMXA010000808.1, read on the forward strand.
TGCCCGCACAGCTCGCCGTCGTCCGCATAGAAGTGGACGAGGTGCTCGTGCGTGGCCGCGTCGGCGGCGATCGCCGACGCGCCCGGGCGTGCCTCGAGGACCGACATCGCGTCGCCATCGTATCCCGCGCGATCGTCACGTCCAGGGCGATCTGCGGCGACTACCGGCGTGCGTCTGCGTCACACGTGCGCACACGCTCGGTCTCGCGCGTTTCCGTTCTCTACTGCGGCGCGCGCGCCAGCGGCGCTCCGGAGCTCGCGGAGCACGCCTGTCGATCGCAGAGCGTGGCGAGCTCGGGTGTGACGCGCGCGGCGATGCGCGCCATCGCCGCGGTGATCGCGCGCGCGAGGCCCTCGGGCGACTGCGACAGCA
>JBLMXA010000809.1:0-9795 GCA_050257515.1 Acidobacteriota bacterium
GTCGAGATCGAGGCACTCGCGATCGCGATCCGCCGCGCGGGCGAGCACCGGCAGCTCCGCGGCGAGGTCAAGCGGCTACGCGAAGCGGTCGAGAGCACGCGCGGTCGCGGCGATCTGATCGGTGCGAGTCCGGCGATGCGCCAGGTATACGAGCTGATCGATCAGGTGTCGGCGACGGATGCGACGGTGCTGATCACCGGCGAGAGCGGCACCGGCAAGGAAGTCGTCGCGCGCGAGATCCACAAGCGGTCTCGTCGCAAGGAGGCGCCGTTCGTCGCGCTCAACTGCGCCGCGGTACCCGAGCCGCTGCTCGAGAGCGAGCTGTTCGGCCACGCCAAGGGCGCGTTCACCGACGCCAAGGCGGCGCGGCCCGGCCTGTTCACGCAGGCCTCGGGCGGCACCTTGTTCCTCGACGAGATCGGCGAGATGGCGCTCGCGCTGCAGCCGAAGCTGTTGCGCGCGATCCAGGAGCGCAAGGTGCGCCCGGTCGGCGCCGAGACCGAGGTCACGATCGACGTCCGCCTGATCGCGGCGACGAACCGCGAGCTCGAGGAGATGGTCGAGGACAAGCGGTTCCGCGAGGACCTCTACTACCGCATCAACGTCATCCACATCCCGCTGCCGCCGCTGCGCACGCGCGGCGGCGACGTGCTGCTGCTCGCGCAGCACATGCTGCGACAATACGCCGTGGTGTTCGACAAGAAGGTGGTCGGCCTCTCGCCGGCTGCCGCCGAACGCCTCGTCGCTTACGACTGGCCCGGAAACGTCCGAGAGCTCGGAAACTGTCTCGAGCGCGCCGTCGCGCTTGCCCACTTCGAGGAGATCCAGGTGGAAGACCTACCCGACAAGATCCGCAACCGTCAGACTCCCCGCTCCACCGCGCTCAGCGGCAACGATGTCCCCGAGCTACTGACGCTCGAGGAGGTCGAGCGCCGGCACGTCCTGCGCGTGCTGGAGGCCTGCCACGGCAACCGCACGGACGCGGCCAAGATCCTCGGCCTCGACCGCAAGACGCTCTATCGCAAGCTGTTGCGGTGGGGCGTCAGCGACGAATGAGCTAAACAAGTGGGGTGAGCCGCTTCGCCATCCGCGAGGCTACGACCGCCGACGCCGAGGGGATCGCGCGCGCTCACACCGCGAGCTGGCAGGCGAGCTATCGCGGCATCCTGCCCGATGTCGTGCTCGATCGCATCGACGTCGGCCAGCGCGCCGAGACGCGGCGCAAGATCCTGCGCGATCGATCGGTGTTCCAGCTCGTCGCGTACGATCTCACGCACGGCGACATCGTCGGCTTCTGCGACGCCGGCCCGGCACGCCGCCACGTGCCGTTCGCCGGCGAGGTCTACGCGATCTACCTCGTGCAGCACGCCAAGCGCCACGGCCTCGGCGCCGAGATGTTCGAGCGCGTGCAGACCTGGCTCGTCGCCAACGCGATGCGCTCGATGATCGTGTGGGTGCTCGACAACAACCACCACGCCCGCCGCTTCTACGAGGCGATGGGCGGCCGCTCCGCGTCGCGCCTCAACACGAGCGTGGGTGGGTTTCCGGTGACCGAGCTCAGCTACGTCTGGGACAGGCTGTAGGCAACGCGCGAGGCGCGAGCCTTATTCGGCGTCGAGGCCGAATGCCCCGTGGGGGCTATCTGCCTCGACACGCCCGGCCCCAAGCGGCCGGAATCGCTGCGCTCGTGCGGCATGTCGGGTGCAACCTACGGCGCCGCGCAACTCAGCCACTTATCGATAAGGAGATCCCAGATGCGTACTCTCATCGCTGCTCTCGTGCTCTCGATCGCGGTCCCGGCCTTCGCGGGTGAGCCCACCAAGTCCGACGACAAGGCCGCCACCGAGAAGAAGACCGACACGACCACCAAGAAGACGACGTCGAAGAAGACCACGACCAAGAAGACGGACTCGAAGACCGACAGCAAGAAGGCGGCCGACAAGACGAGCAAGTAAGCTCGGTTTCTTTGTTCGTGCGATCGGATGCCCTGCCTTGGCAGGGCGTTCGCGTTTTCGGGTACAGATGGCGCGTGTCGCGCACGACGAGGCCTTCCCGCCGATGGCGTTCCTCGGTCGGGATCGTCGATCGGTTCGCGCCGGAGGCCGGCGCGCTGCGCGCGGTGTTCGATCGCCGCTTCGCCGAGCCGCGCCGCGCGACCGGCGACCGGTTCGTGTGGGACTGGTGGCACGTGCCCGGGCAGTACACGCACCTGCGCACGCCGGCGTGGACGTACTTCCCGCGCCCGCTGTACGAGCGCTTCCACCGCCGGCTCGTCGCGTGGGGCCGCGAAGTGCTCGGCTGCCACGACGTCTCGCCACCGTGGCTGTCGTGCTACGTCGACGGCTGCCGCCAGGAGCTGCACGGCGACCTGCCGCACGGCCCGTGGGCGTTCGTGTTCTCGCTGACGCGCTGGCGCGGCCGCGTGTTCGCCGGCGGCGAGACGCTGCTGCTGCGCGACGAGGTGCTCGACTTCTGGCACGACTTCGCGTCGACGCGGGCCGTCGAGGAGCGCGAGCTCGTGCGGGCGGTCGAGCCGAAGTTCAACCGGCTCGTCGTGTTCGATCCGCGCGTGCCGCACGGCGTCCGCGAGGTCACCGGCACGCGCGATCCGCGCGAGGGCCGGCTCGTCATCCACGGCTGGTTCGTACAGCCGCGGCCGTTCGTGCGCGGCCCGCTGCCGGCGCGGGCGCTGCTCGCGCGCACCGGCGAGCTCGGCGCGCTGATCGGGCAGCTACCGGTCGCCGGCCTGCTGTCGCTCGCGTTCCGGGTCGACCGCCGTGGCGCGGTGCGCGACGTCCGCGTGCTGTCGGACACGACCCGGGTGCCGCGCGGCGACGAGCGCGAGCGCGCGCGGCTGGTCCGGCGGCTGAGACAGACTGTTGCCGCGTGGCGGCTCGGTTCGCAGCGCGGACCTAGCCGAGTGACTCTGCCGCTCGTGTTCGAGCGTGATTAAGGTGGACCGCATGTCGATCGAGATGCAAGTGAGGCCCGCCGCCGAGCGCGGGCAGTTCGACCACGGATGGCTCAAGACCGCGCACACGTTCTCGTTCGCGGACTACTACGAGCCGCGGTTCATGGGATTTCGCGCGCTGCGCGTGATCAACGAGGACTACGTCGCGCCCGCACGCGGGTTCGGCAAGCACCCGCACCGCGACATGGAGATCATCACGTACGTGCTCGAGGGCGAGGTCGCGCACCAGGACTCGATGGGCAACGGCTCGACGATCCGGCCCGGCGAGGTCCAGCGGATGAGCGCGGGCACCGGCGTGCTGCACTCGGAGATGAACCCGTCGAAGACCCAGACGCTGCACCTGCTGCAGATCTGGCTGCTCCCCGACAAGCCGGGTCACGCTCCGGGCTACGAGCAGAAGGCGTTCTCGGACGACGAGCGGCGCGGCAAGCTGCGCGTCGTCGCGTCGCCCGATGGCCGCGATGGCTCGGTCACGATCCACCAGGACGCGACGCTCGCGGCGGCGCTGCTCGATCCCGGGCAGCAGGTCGAGCACGTCGTACGGCCCAAGCGCTACGCGTGGCTCCAGGTCGCGCGCGGCGCGGTCGACGTCGGCGGCCACACGCTGAAGGCCGGCGATGGCGCGGCGGTCCGCGGCGACGGCGCGCTCGTCATCGAGGGCGTCGAGGCCGCCGAGGTGCTCGTGTTCGATCTCGCGTAGGCCGCCTACAGCGTCAGCCTGCCCGGCACGATCGCGGTCAGGATCGCGAGCAGGATCTGGACGAGCAGGTCGCGCAGCTCGACGTGCGTGAGCCGCGGGTTCGCGCACCAGTCGATCGTCGCGCCCTCGACGAAGCCGATCCAGCCGCGGATCACGGCCTGGAACCGCGGATCCTTCGCGAGCATCGCCTCGAGCGGCGAGCCCTCGAGGAAGCGCGCCGCGAGCCGCGTGCGCACGCCCTCGACGACCTGCGCGACCTCGGGATCCGAGCCGATGCCGCCGCGCATGAGCGACACGTAGGCGCGCGCGTGCATCGAGATGTGATCGAGGTAGGCGTCGAGGCCGGCGCGCGCGCGCTCGGCCGGCGGCAGGTCGAGCGGCACCGAGGTCACGCGCTCGACGAGCTCCTCGGCGATCTCGCGCAGGCCGGCGACGTAGAGATCGCGCTTCGTCGGGAAGTAGTGATAGAGCAGGCCCTTGGAGATCTTGGCCTCGCGCGCGAGGTCGTCGATCGACACGTCGTCGTACGAGCGGTCGGAGAACGCCTTGCGCGCGAGCTCGAGCAGCTGTGCGCGGCGCGCGTCGGTCTCGAGCCGGATCCGACGCCGCGCCTTCGCCATCACTGGACATCATACCTGAAGTCTATTGACTTTGGGTCAATACGTGGCTAGCGTGGAGTCATGGCGATCCCGATCCCGCGCGATCCCGCGGTCGACCTCACCGACGTGCCGCGCCACTGGCTGGCCGGCAACGCCGCGGCGACGGCGATCTCGAATGGCATCAACCTGCTGTTCCCGATCGGCGAGCGGTTCTTCGTGCGTTCCGTGCACCACTACCTCGAGCAACTCGAGGACGCCACGCTGCGCGCGCAGGTCAAGGCGTTCTTCAAGCAAGAAGGCCACCACGCGCGCAAGCACGACGAGCTCAACGACGTGCTGCGCGACCAGGGCTTCGAGATCGACGCCTTCCTGTCACGCTACGACGCGATCGCGCGGTGGATCGAGGCGCGGATGCCGGCCAAGCTCAACCTCGCCGGCACGGCGGCGGCCGAGCACTACACCGCGATCCTCGCGGACGGCGCGTTCACCAAGGGCGTGCTCGACTCGCTGCACCCGAAGATGCAGCAGCTGATGGCGTGGCACGCGGCGGAGGAGATCGAGCACAAGGCCGTCGCGTTCGACGTGCTGCGCACGGTCGATCCGTCGTACGCGGTCCGCATGGCCGGCCTCGCGTACGCGACCGTGATGCTCGGCGGCTTCTGGCTGTGGGCGTCGGTGATGCTGCTGCGGCAGGAGAAGCTCGGCCTCCGCGGCACGCTGCGCGAGCTGCGCAAGATGCGGCGGCAGGATCCGATCATCCAGCGCGTGTTCCTGCGCGGGATCCGGCAATACATGCGCCGCGCGTTCCATCCGAGCGACAACGTCAACGATCACCTTGCCCGCGAGTGGTTCGCGGCCCACGGTTACCCGTTCACCGAGGCGGCCTAGCATGAAGCTCCAGGATCGAGTGGTGGTGGTGACGGGCGCTGGCAGCGGCATCGGCCGCGCGACCGCGCTCGCGTTCGCGAAGGAAGGCGCGCGGATCGCCGCGTGCGACGTCGACCAGGTGCGCCTCGACGCGCTCGCGAAGGAGCTCGGCGATCGCTGCCTGCTCGCGCGCACGGTCGATGTTGCGGATCGAGCCCGGATGAAAGCGTTCGCGGACGCGGTGCACGCCGTCGTGCCGGCGGCCGACGTCATCGTCAACAACGCGGGCGTCGGGCTCGGCGGCAACTTCGTCGACACGTCGCTCGACGACTGGGACTGGATCCTCGGGATCAACCTCAAGGGCGTGGTCCACGGCTGCCACTTCTTCATCCCGAAGATGATCGAGCGCGGCGCCGGCGGCCACGTGATCAACCTGTCGAGCATCCTCGGCATCTATCCGGCGCCGAGCATCAGCGCGTACGTCGCGACGAAGTTCGCGGTGCGCGGCATGTCGCTGGCGCTGCGCGGCGAGCTCGCGCCGCACAAGATCGGCGTCACCGCGATCTGCCCGGGGCTGATCGCGACGCAGATCATGGCCGACGGCCGGCTCGCGGGCGACATCGCCGAGCGCAAGGGCAAGATCGTCGACACGTTCAAGCGCGGCGCGCCACCGTCGAAGGTCGCCGACGCGATCCTCGACGCCGTGCACACGAACCCGGCGGTCCGCACCGTCGGCGCCGACGCCTACCTGCTCGCGGCGCTCACGCGCGTCGCGCCGCGCGTGATGGCGAAGCTCGGCTCGACCGTGCAGCGCCGGTTCGCCGCGTCGTAGGATCCGCGCATGACGTTTGCCGGGTTCGATCGCGACGCGATGGGCTTTCTGCACGAGCTCGCGATCGAGATGAACCGCGACTGGTTCGAGGCGAACAAGGCGCGCTACCAGCGCGTGTGGGTCGAGCCGATGACCGCGCTGCTCGAGCACGTCGCCGGCAAGCTCGCGAAGGCGTACGCGCCGGTGAAGCTCGGCGAGCCGAAGCTGTTCCGCATCTACCGCGACACGCGGTTCTCGAAGGACAAGTCGCCGTACAAGACGCACGTCGCCGGCCAGCTCCCGCTGTCCTCGCGCAAGCCGATCGACGGCGGCTGCTCGGCGCTCTACCTTCACCTCGGCGTCGACGAGGAGTACATCGGCGTCGGCACGTACTTCTTCGATCCGGCGCAGCTGCCGAGGTGGCGCAAGCTCGTCGCCGCCGACCGGACCGGCAGGCCGCTCGCCCAGCTCGTCGGCAAGCTGCGGCGCGCCGGCTACCGCGTCGGCGGCCACGAGGACTACAAGAAGGTGCCGAAACCGTACGCGGAGGACCATCCGCGCGGCGAGCTCCTCCGGATGCGAGGGCTGACCGGCGGGCTGCCGGAGATCCCACGCGGCATGCTGCACCGCGCGGCGCTCGCCGACTGGCTGGTCGACCAGCTGCGCCCGACCGTGCCGCTCGTCCGCTGGCTGCATCAGCACATGCGGTGATCCGCAGTCATTGCGCGTTTTTCGCGCCCCGTTGACCGCCAAGTACACGCGACATAAGGTCCCGGCGTGAAGCTCGCAACGCTGCGTGACGGTTCTCGCGACGGACGGCTGCTCGTGGTCCGGCGCGACGGCGAGGTCGGCGCGCCGAGCCCCGATGCGTGGCCCACGCTGCAACGCGCGCTCGACGACTGGACGGAGGCGGAGCCTCAGCTGCGCGCGCTCGCCGAGCAGCTCGATCGCGGCGAGCTCGAGGGCATGCCGGTCGACGCCGTCCGGCTCGGCGCGCCGCTACCGCGCGCGTACGAGTGGATCGACGGCTCGGCGTTCCTGAACCACGTGATCCTCGTGCGCAAGGCGCGCGGCGCCGAGCCGCCGAAGACGCTCGAGACCGATCCGCTGATCTACCAGGGCGGCTCGGGCGACCTGCTCGGCCCGCGCGATCCGATCGAGCTGCGCGATCCGGCGTGGGGGCTCGACTTCGAGTCGGAGGTGTGCGTCGTGCTCGACGACACGCCGATGGGCACGACCGCGGCCGACGCGGGCAAGTACGTGCGCCTCGTCATGCTCGCGAACGACGTCACGCTGCGCGCGCTCGTCCCCGACGAGCTCGCGAAGGGCTTCGGCTTCTTCCAGGGCAAACCGGCGACCGCGTTCTCGCCGTTCGCGGTGACGCCCGACGAGCTCGGCGACGCGTGGAAGGACGGCCGCGCGCTCGTCCGCGTGCGCTCGACGTACAACGACCAGGTGGTCGGCGACTGCGATGCGGGACCGGAGATGCACTTCTCCTTCCACGAGCTGATCGCGCACATCGCGAAGACGCGGCGGTTCACCGCGGGCACGATCCTCGGCAGCGGCACCGTGTCCAACCAGGATCGCGCGCGCGGGATCAGCTGCCTCGCCGAGCGCCGGATGATCGAGACGATCGAGACCGGCAAGCCGGCGACGCCGTTCATGAGCATCGGCGATCACATCGAGATCGAGGCGTTCGACGCCGGCGGCAAGAGCCCGTTCGGCAAGATCGACCAGCGCGTCGTGGGGACCCACGTATGAAGCTCGTGCTCCATAGCTACTGGCGGTCGAGCGCGAGCCACCGCGTGCGCATCGGGCTCGCGCTCAAGAACGTCGCGTACGACTACGTCGCGGTGAACATCCTGCACAAGGAACAGCACGCCGACGCGTATCGCGCGAAGAACCCGATGGCGCAGGTGCCGACACTCGAGGTCACCGAGGACGACGGCTCGGTGCTCTCGATCACCCAGTCGCTGCCGATCCTCGAGTACCTCGACGAGCGGTTCCGCACGCCGCCGATCCTGCCGAACGATCCGTACCTGCGCGCGCGCTGCCGCATGCTCGCCGAGATCGTCAACTCGGGGATCCAGCCGCTGCAGAACCTGTCGACGACGAAGCAGGTCGTCGCGTTCGGCGGTGACGCCGCGGTGTGGCCGAAGAGCTTCATCGCCGACGGCCTCGCCGCGTTCGAGCGCGCGGCGCACGACGTCGCCGGCGAGTTCTGCGTCGGCGACCAGCCGACGATCGCCGATTGCTGTCTGATCCCGCAGCTCGCGAGCGCGCGGCGGTTCGGCGTCGATTACAGCCCGCACGCGCTGCTCGTCGCGATCGAGCAGCGGTGCCTCGCGCTGCCTGCGTTCGAGAACGCGGCGCCCGAGCACCAGCCCGACGCGATCAAGATCTGACGCGTCACGGCTGCCGGGCGCGCGGCAACCGTGCGCATTTGCTGCACGTTCCAAACCAGACGTCGGCGTGTTAAGCGATCGTCATGGCGACGAAGCTGCCGTCTCTCGGCATCAAGCGGCTCGAAGGCATCCACTACTACGTGCACGATCTCGAGCGCTCCCGCCGGTTCTACACCGGCAAGCTCGACTTCGCGGAGACCTGGCGCAGCTCGCCCGAGCTCGAGCAGGAGGGCCGCCAGAGCTCGGCGTGCTTCGAGGCCGGCAACATCCGCGTGATCTGCAGCGCCCCGAAGGGCGACGCGGGCGGCCGCGCCGCGCGCTTCCTGTCGAAGCACCCCGACGGCGTCGGCACGCTGATCTTCGAGGTCGAGGACGCCGAGCGCACGTTCCGGCTGCTCGAGGAGCGCGGCGGCACGCCGATCGACGAGATCCAGACGTTCAAGGACGACGCCGGCACGCTGCGCCAGTTCTCGATCACGACGCCGTTCGGCGACTGCACGTTCCGGTTCCGCGAGCGGCGCGGGTTCCAGGCGCTCTACCCCGGCGCGATGCCGGTCACCGGTTCGGGCGGCGGCGGCAAGAACCGGTTCGGGTTCCAGGACATCGATCACGTCACGTCGAACTTCCAGACGATGAAGCCGATGCTGCTGTGGCTCGAGCACGTGATGGGCTTCGAGCAGATGTGGGAGGTCGCGTTCCACACGAGCGACGTCGATCCGGGGCGCAAGACGGGCTCGGGCCTCAAGTCGATCGTGATGTGGGAGCCGCAGAGCGGCACGAAGTTCGCGAACAACGAGCCGTCGCGGCCATTCTTCAAGAGCTCGCAGATCAACATCTTCAACGAGGAGCTCCGCGGCGACGGCGTCCAGCACGTCGCGCTCACCGTCGGCGACATCCTGCCCGCGGTGCGCGAGCTGCGCGCGAACGGCGTGACGTTCATGCCGACGCCGGGCAGCTACTACGACATGCTGCCCGAGCGGATCGAGAAGAGCGGCATCAAGAAGATCGACGAGGACATCGCCGTGCTGCGCGACCTCGAGATCCTCGTCGACGGCGATCACCACCACGCCTACATGCTGCAGATCTTCTTGAAGGAGAGCGCGGGCCTCTACGGCGATCCGACCGCCGGCCCGTTCTTCTACGAGATCATCCAGCGCAAGGGCGACCGCGGCTTCGGCGCGGGCAACTTCCGCGCGCTGTTCGAGAGCATCGAACGCGAGCAGCGCGAGCGAGGAATCATCTGATGCTTGTTACGCGAGCCACGCAGCGAGGGATCGTCTAGTGCTGGACCGCATGCAGGTCGGCGACGTCGCGCGCAAGCATCACGTGCAGCTGCGCGGCGGCGACGGCGCGCTGCGCTACGAGGAGTGCTTCACGCGCGACGGCTTCGACGGGCCGTACACGATCCTCTACCACCTGCGCCGCCCGCACGTGCAGCGCCT